>NZ_LQYX01000098.1:0-593 GCF_001587475.1 Geobacillus sp. B4113_201601 | reverse complement strand
TGTGATCCGGTATTGGTCAACCAGAACCGAGAACACCGTCTCGATCACTTTGCGTTTTTGTTGGATCCACTTCTCCCATGCCTCGGACGGGCGATGTTTCTGGTTTTTTCGAGACGGAGTCCAAAGCGCCATTTGGTATTCTTCGTACAGCCTTTTTTGCAAGTCACGGCTAATGAACCCTTTGTCCCCGAGGTTATAGGGATGAGGAATTTGGGTCATCACGCTTTCGGCTGCGATTCGATCGTGGCAGGATGCTTCCGTCACCACATATCCCATTGGCAAACCTTGATCGGTCACTTGAAGGTGCAGTTTCAACCCGTAGTACCATTGCTTTTTTGAAGCGCAATACCCGATGTCGGCGATCCCTTGAAACCGTTTGACACGATGCATTCTCGCAGCATGGCACAACTCTAACGGCAAGCTATCGACCACGGCATAGGCATGATGTTGGCCGCGTTTCGCCAGTTCATGGCGGATCCATTTCATCGCCCAGCGCAGCGCCCGGCAACGGCGTTGTATCGGGAACGTTCGAGAAACTGCCCGTTTGTGAACAAATTTCCGGTGACAAAGCGATGCCATGCCCGTTCGGAAGA
>NZ_LQYX01000097.1:3199-4919 GCF_001587475.1 Geobacillus sp. B4113_201601 | reverse complement strand
TTTGACACCCCTGCATCATACCAAGAGGGCTTTTTTTGATCAAGTCCCCGGAAAAGCTCCTAACGGGAATGCTCCTGTAATAAATCCGGGCTTGTCCAACGTGTAAAAGCGAAACACGGACAATTTTCCGATGACCGTATCTTTGCGCTCCCCACAAATAGCGCATACTTGGTCCCGAGCCGACAACTCCATATCTTTCTCGTGAACTAGATGCAAAAAAGCATCGCGAAACGGCTCACAGTCATATAAATAGGAGCCGTTCATTTTTAGCGAAATAAGGGAACGATCGGCTGAGAGAGAGAGCTTTTCCCTCAACTCCTGCAAGATCGCTTCCTTTTTTTGCACAAGCAATTGCTCAATCGCCCGAAGAACGGGATGATCCATTTTGCGGTTAACCGTTCGAAACCAGCCAATGACTTTCTGTTCATATGTATTTTCAATCGTTGTAATTTTCGCCGTCGGCGAATAGTTGGTTCCACGAGACGAACCGGAACGAAACAAATATTTTTTGTAATCGCTTCCGCATTCCTCAATCTCGCAACCTTCCCAACCAACATTCCCTTCTTCGTCCACACGCACTGCAACAAGCATACAAGCAGGATAGCCGGGGTTCTCCACCAACTGATCCACCACTGACCCCTCTCCTTGCTTTTCAAGCACTATCTTCCCAATTTGGGCGATCGCTTCGATCAATCTATCACCCCTCTGCATCATGAGAACTAATTCCATTATACCATGTTTCAGGAAATATGGTATAAAAATTTATACTATTTAGTGATTATCAATCATCGTTCAAACCACGGACGAAAAAATTGACAAATAGCCCACATAATCGTTATGCACCAAAACTCCGTAACGCTTGCTCAACTCCAAGAGGCATCCACAGAACTCCTGAAAAACTCTGTTTTATGTAAAACATCGATTAAGGAAAAAAGCCATGGACAACCTTTTTCCTTCCCCCATAAAAAATCACGCATGGTGTGATTCCCACGGAACAAGCGGCTGAAATCGAACTTCATAAAAAAAAGGCGGTGGATGACCGCCTTCTTCTTTATTCTCATACTCATTCAACAGGAAACACTAGGAGGTTGGTGAAAAACGATTGTTTCTCTTGAGCAATGGGGGAACGTTTGAAAGGCGCTCCTGATGCGACAAGGCTTATCTATTTGAGAAACCGATTTGACAAGCGGATCGCCCCCTTAAATCACCGGCCTTCTAGGGTGAGATCGATCACCCTTTTCCTCTTACTCGCTCAACAAGCTTCGAACCTCTTCTTCAGAAAGATCGACCAACCGGGCAATCTCGGCGGCCGTCATCCCTTTTTGCGCCATTGTCTGAATAAGCCGCTTCATTCCTTGTTTCATTCCTTGCTCAAGGCCGCGTTTTACCCCTTCTTCCAGCCCTTCTTTTTTCCCTTTTTGCTCGTAGGAGATGATCAGCTCCAGCACTTTCTCTCGTTCTTTCGTTTCCATCGCCTTCACCTCACTTTGCAGCTGTTGTTCCTCTTCCTCCGTCAACTTCACGTACGTCTCAAAAAACCCAAGCAGCAGCCGCTGCCTCGCCTCATCGAGCTCCAACCGCACCAACATGCGCAAAAACTCTTTTTTCAGCTCCACCTTCTCTCTTTCAGTATACCCCATTTGACTGAGCAACGCAGCCGCAACCGGATTGTCCTGCCGAATGTACTCCCGCCACTGCTTCTTCCGCAACGCCACCGGAA
>NZ_LQYX01000097.1:457-3189 GCF_001587475.1 Geobacillus sp. B4113_201601 | reverse complement strand
CGACCAGCAAATCAACGCGGTACTTTTCACCGGCCGTCACATCGGTAAACAGCTCTTCGGATAAAAAGGACAGATGGTGGAAATCGATATGCTCGTGCATATCGGGGAAAAAGAGGAGCAGAAACTCTTCGAAAAACGTGCGGATCAGCTCTTTGAACAACCGATCATGGTCAATCGCCATTCAATCACCTCAACTTGACGGTCTCTCTTTTTCTATTCGCCGTCCCCAAGGCAACATCCTGCTCACAGTGAGAAATTCGTCATAGGTACGATAAAAACTATTACATAGAGAACAAAAAGACACTACTTTTTGATGTTTCAATCCCTCATAGGTACGATAAAAACCGATATTGGTAGTTGCGTTATAGGAGCCGGATTCAAATTGTTTCAACCCCTCATAGGTACGATAAAAACCATTTATGCCACTCTACAGCTACCCCATACGTATACGTAGTTGGAGGCGTCGCTATATAAAGAATTTGCCTTTTTCTTTCTGGAGTCATTAACTTAAATTCATCCCGTGTATCCGTTCTGTCAAAATTAGAACTAAACTTTCTCCAAAAAGCGTGATCTGACTTATATTTATCTACTACTCCATCTAGCCAAGTATATATTTCTTGAAGAGCTTCATTAAGAGAAATATCTTCTCCTTTTAACATGTACAAAACTTGTATAGTATCCGGATTATTAAAATAATATAGACCAGGTTTATTAATATTTCTTATTTCACTTCTGGTTGTCCAAGGTTCCTCTAAATAATCTCTACCCAAAAGGTCGCCTGTTGTCGCATAATCATCAGGATATAAAAAATCAGGAACAGCAGAACTACCATCTGTTGAAATACCAAAATACCTCAAATGATTACGTCCATCTACTGATTTTTTCCAAGGATAAGCAGAATCAGAATATGTAGCTTTATTCACAATAGAAGCATCTCCATAATAAATAATACCTAACTTACTAAACTGACTTACCGACCAAGAATAATATTTATTGTTCCTTATTCCTACAGTCACAAACTTCCCATTAAAGTCTAGCCAACCAGGATGTTGTTCCAACAATTGATTCATTAATGCTTTCGTACTCCTAGGAGCACCTTCAGGCGGGCCATCAGGTCCTGGATAAGCATCAGCTACTTTTCCACCTAACAAGAATAAACCCATTACCATTAATATATTTATCAACGATTTCTTCCATTTCATGTTCTCACCCCTTTACCAAGTAATTTCAGTGCCCCTACCATCACTAAAAATAGTAACATTACCTACATGTATCTCTTCTCCTCCACTAGTTAAAGATTTTTTTATACCATTATAAAGATCATTTTCACTAATTTTTGCTCCTAAAATTATCATAGCTTTTACAGCCATTCTATATTCTGCATCAGTAGAACCTCTAAATACTATATAAGTGAATTTTCCAGTTTCCTTATTTTTATAAAACTGCTGCATCATTCCACCTTTAAAAGCTGCAAAATCCGTTTCGGACTCATCAGCTCTAACCTTATAACCATAGGCATCATAAATATGTTTTACCTTACTTGCTGTTTTATTTAATCTGCTAGGTAACTGAGCCACTTTATCAATTTTCTTAGGTTTCTCATTCATTGAAGGTTTATTACTAGAATTCAATGAATAATCTGAATTTGGTATTGCAATTTTTATGCTATTTTTACCTCCCATTGTTTGTCCACTCACTATACTCACATCATTACCCTTCGATACTTTTACATGATCTACTAAATTACTTTCTTTCTGTAGATGAGCAAATTTGCTAACATAAATTGACAGCTAAACAAAAAAGGAGACATGAACCCAGCTCCTTGAGTAAAATAGATGTGCTCAAACTACCCACAAGGAGGTTCATGTCTCATGAATAGATTAGCACATCATCAAGGAATCCACAAGTTTTTCATGACGCTGGGATTGGCGCTTTATTTCTCGAAGCCGGTCATCAAGCATCTCGTTCATCTTGTGGATGCCTTGACTACCAAGGGATTTTCGGGAACATTGACCGATGTCCATCACTGGAGTTTTCATCCCAATCATCGAACCACGCTCAGCCATTTTTTCACGAAAAGCCCTTGGGATGAAGAGACGTTGCTTCGCAAACTCCAGCAATGGATCCTTCATCGCATCAAGCGAATCGCCAAACAGGAGAATCAACCCCTTTTTGTTTCGATTGATGATACCATTTGCCAAAAAACGAAGCCTTCGTCACGGGCAATGCACGCCATTCAAGGGTGTGACTGGCATTTCTCTCACAGCGATCATCAATGGGTCTGGGGGCATTCGCTCGTTTGGCTGATGGTGCATACCTTCACACAAGCGTTTCCGTTCGCGTTTCGTCTCTATGATAAGGCGGCGGGAAGAAGCAAAATCGACCTAGCGATCGAGATGCTTTCCTCGCTCAAGGGGAAGTGGGCTCAGCCGGTGTATGTGCTCATGGATTCATGGTATCCGTCCCAAGCGCTCATCGAAGCCTGCCTGAAACAAGGATTCCATGTCATCGCCATGCTCAAGACGAACCGGATTCTCTACCCGAAAGGCATCGCCATCCAAGCGAAGGAGTTTGCCCATTATATCGAGCCCAACGACACCCGCCTCGTCACGGTGGGGAACGAGCGCTATCGTGTCTACCGCTACGAAGGCGCGCTCAACGGTCTTGATGACGCGGTGGTGCTGCTGGCTTGGAAGGCGGATGAACCGATGACGCCGGATCATCTCCATGTC
>NZ_LQYX01000097.1:0-390 GCF_001587475.1 Geobacillus sp. B4113_201601 | reverse complement strand
ACAGCATCGCCGAATCTCAGCAAGACCTCTCTTCCGGCCTGGAGCTTCTTCGGTCTCGGAAAGGGCACAGCGTCGTTGAGTTCATCTATGACGCCGCAAAGCAAGATATTCCCATTGATGTGATCAAAAAACAGCTCCATGTCGCCTAAGGGGTCCCCTGTTTGTCTCTTAGGGCATGGAAATTATTGTAATGAAAAATGCTCATCTACAGTTTCTTTATTATTTTCATCATATGAACTACCTGAATCTACTTGACTACCTTTACTGGATCCATTAGATGATGCATCACCATTATTATATGAAGATTTACCATCCTGTAGATGAGCAAATTTGCTAACATAAATTGACAGCTAAACAAAAAAGGAGACATGAACCCAGCTCCTTGAGTAA
>NZ_LQYX01000096.1:5292-5741 GCF_001587475.1 Geobacillus sp. B4113_201601 | reverse complement strand
GATAAATGTGAATCAAGCAAGTGCTGATCACCTTGTGAATATCCGCCTCATACAGGCGGTCGAGATGACGAGCCAACGCATCATCATTGAACCAAGAAGGCTTCAGCCCCGGCCGGATCAGCTTCGACAAATCGATCTCATGCGCCCATCGCTCCAAATGGACGAGTGCTTGTCGTCCGCTCAAGATATCCAGAAGGATCAGCTTGACTGCATCGCTGGTTCGGGTTTGGCATTGGGGATCCACCGGAACCAGCCGATCGATGAGCTGGGGAAGGTCAAGATCTTGGAAAAGGGCACTTATTATATTCAAATAGGAACTGTCATAAATCTCACAAATTTGAACATCCATGGTGGACAAACTCCTTTGCATTCCTTGTGTGTCAAGGATTCATTCCACATCGATGCAAAAAAATCCTCCCGATTTTCGTCGGAAGGGTGCGAAATGTGAG
>NZ_LQYX01000096.1:0-5282 GCF_001587475.1 Geobacillus sp. B4113_201601 | reverse complement strand
TTTTCGTTAAACCGTTGATTGAGCCCTTCCGCACTCAGAGAGGTGTTTTGCTTAAGAGCTAGAGCACTGCAGAGCTACACCAATGATTTTTGACCGCCTTCTTCTTGGAGAAATGTGCAAAGTGCCACGAAATCATGGGCGCGCAACTTCCCCTTTCGTTGAATAAATCGATGATCTCGGGCCATCCTGTTCCAGCTCTTCGCATGATAACACGCTTCGTAAACCCTCTAAAAAACAATGCCATTCCTCTTGGAGAGATAAGGACGTCTTCAAAAAAACCACCCTTTCTAAGACATGATGAAGTCTTCAAAAGGATGGTCAAATGAGGCATAGATTTATTCCTGTTTTCTTAACTTGATGGCTATGAAGGTGCCCTTATTTTGGGACACCCGATGATGGAATGATCCTTCCATATTTTTTGATTATCTTTTTATCTGTTTAAATGCTTCCGTTTGAGCTTTAATCCCTTTCTCAGCAGCAAATCTTTCGATGCTGGATGCTCCAAAGAATCCAACTAGGCCGTCCACCCTTTTAATGACGTATTTGGCATCTTCAGGTTCCGCGATAGGACCTCCATGGCAAATTACCAAAATGTCAGGATTAACGGATCGTCCGGCATCAACGATTCTTTGGATTCTTTCAACACAGTCATCCAGGGATAAAGCCGTTTTGGCTCCAATTGTACCTTTCGTCGTTAAGCCCATGTGAGCGACTAAAATATCAGCACCTGCATTTGCCATTTTTATTGCTTGTTCTTCATCAAAAACATATGGAGTTGTGAGCATGTCCAATTCATGGGCTTTCCGAATCATATCCACTTCCAAGTCATAACCCATTCCTGTTTCTTCCAAGTTTTGCCGGAACACCCCATCAATCAATCCTACCGTCGGGAAATTTTGTACTCCGCTGAAACCTTGGTCCTTTAATAGTTTTAAAAATACATCCATGATTCGAAAGGGATCTGTACCGTTAACCCCTGCAAGCACAGGCGTATTTTTCACAACGGTCAACACTTCATTGCCCATTTCAACGACAATTTGGTTCGCATCACCATATGGAAGTAAACCTGCCAATGACCCGCGTCCAGCCATTCTGTAACGGCCAGAATTATAAACGATTAACATATCCGCACCGCCGGCTTCACTGCTTTTTGCCGTTATACCTGTACCTGCTCCAACCCCTAATAATATTCTTCCTTTGGCGATTTCTTCTCTAAATCGTTTTAAAATTTCTTGTCTAGAAGGCATGTTCATTTTCTCCTTTCCTTCTTTCCATTAATTCGATCAGTTTTTTAGCTGCAGTTTCTCCGAATACTTTTTCATTGATGTGCGCATTAATTTCAATGATCTCCACTTTACTTTGGTCAATATTTTCTTTAATTGTGTCGAATAGCATCTTGTCCTCTTCCGGTCCATAGAATGGTTGCCCTTCCGCATCCAAACCGGAAAGACCTTTTAACGGCAACAATAATGCCGTGTTGCCGGAAGCCATATTTAACTTTTCCGCAATCTTTTCGCCAATTTTCCTGTTTTCTTCCACGGTCGTCCGCATCAAGGTGACGGATGGATTATGCTGATAAAATTTCCTTCCGGCAAATTTTGCAGGGACGGTATCACGCGGTCCAAAATTGACCATATCAATCGCCCCAAGGGATACTACTTGAGGAACCCGGTTTAATGCTGCGGCTTCCAATCGATGTGGACCGGCCGCCAAAATTCCTCCCACCAACTCGTCTGCCCATTCGGTCGTTGTAATATCCAATACTCCTTCAATAAACCCGTTTTCGATAAGGCTTTCCATCGTTTTCCCGCCAATACCCGTCGCGTGGAAGATCAAAACTTCATATCCATGATCCTCCAAGTATTTTTTTGCATAATTGATGCAAGGCGTCGTAAGGCCGAACATGGTCGCCGCAATTAATGGTTTTTGTTCCTTTGTCGTTTTTTGCTCATATTGCAGCATGCCGGCAATGGCAAAAACAGCATTTGAAAAAATTTTAATCGAAAACGAGTTGATGCCTGCGATATCTACGATGGACGGAAACATGACAATATCGCTCATTCCAACATAAGGGAGCGTATTTCCGGATGCAACGGTGGAAACCATCACTTTCGGAACACCAATCGGCAACTTTCTCATGCCTGCTGTTGCAATGGAAGTGCCCCCCGTACCGCCGAAAGATAAAACCCCATCAAATTTCCCTTCTTTAAACAACTCGGGCAATAACACTTCCATTCCTTTTGCAAGCGTAGCTGTCGCATAGGCTCTGTCTTTACGTTCAACGATTTCTTCAATATCCCCTCCCGCAGCTGCAACGACTGCACGATTCGAAACATCGGGTTCAAAAACCGGCTCAAAAACACCGGTATGGATCGTAAACGTGCGAAAACCCAATGATTCGATCAATTCTTTAACGAACAAAAACTCTCTACCCTTTGTATCGAACGTGCCGGCCAAAGCGATCGTCTTGTCCACCGTATCACTCCTTTCCCATGGGTGAAAATTTATTTTCACCCAAATGATACCGCTTCCATCATTGAAAATATATGTTCTTTTGTTTGAAGATTATGGATTTATGTTTGTTTTTACATATTCTTTCGGGGACATCCCCGTTCGTTTCTTAAATATTTTACTGAACTGGGCATAATCGGGATAACCGACCATTTCCGATACAATCGTTAACGGGACTTTCTTTTCCTTTAAAATTTCAATGGCACGGTTAATCCGATAATCGATCAAATAGTCACGAAAAGAAATCCCTACTTCTGTTTTGAACAATAGGCTTAAATAGGGTCTGGACAAGCCCAACATCCCGGCTAGTTCATGTAAGGTAATTTCCTCATTGTAATGTAAACTGATATATTTCTTGACAAAATCGATATATTCTTTTTGAGTGTTAAATCCGTCAATAATCCTTTGAATGAGTTGTTCATATTTGATATCATTGGTTTGTTTAAATGATTGGGTAACATGCAGAATGGCCTGTTCAGAAGGAATCCGTTCAAAAACTGATCCGCCGATATATCCGTGTATATCCGTCCCATTATACATAAATTGGACATCCACAGGTTTGCTGACAGGACCGCCATAAATCATCTTAATGATATTTGGATTAATTTTTTGACATTCCTCAAAAATCTCGGTCGCCAAATTTTTAGCGGATTGCAGGGTTTGAACATATTTGGCGCCCAACATTCCGCCTTTGGTCAAGCCAAAGTGCACACAAATGACATCGGCTCCGGCCTTTGTCATTTGTATGGCTTGCGTTTTATTAAAGACAAAAGCTACCGTAAAGAGATCCAACCCATTGGCGATCGAAATGGCTTCCACTTCCTTATCATATGAAATATCTGCTTCTTCCAGAGCTTCCCGATATTTTCCGTCGATTAACCCTATCGTCGGATAATTATTGATCCCCGCAAAGCCCTTTTCTTTAATCAAAGCGATATAGCTTTTTAGGTCAATCGTTGGATCAGTGGCCATCAAACCGAAAATGATCGGAATATTTTTGATGATCGGCAATAATTCTTTTAGCCCGAAATCCATGACGATTTCATTACTGTTAGAAAAGGGAAGATATCCAGCAAGAGAACTGACACCCATTTGCCGGAATTTTCCGGAACTTAGCGCCAAAATAAAATCGGCGCCGCCTTTTTCAGCATACCGGCCAGTTAATCCTGAACCGGCAGCTACACCTATTAAATGCTGATTGGCTTTTAATTGTTTTTTTAATTTTTTCCATATTTCCCTCTTATTCATCCGCATCGCCCCCCACCCATCGGTCGATATTTTCCGACATGTTGTCAGCGAAACTTCTTCCCCTTCGCGTCTATCATTTTCCGGATTTCAAGATCCTTAATGGCTTCCAAAGTCATTCCCGATTTTCAAAACCAAAAGAGAACCGTTTTTCGGATAGCCTTCGGTGAGAAGAGACAGGATGTATACGCTAGGACTATTCCGGTTGTAAATCATTGAAACACGGCTGTTGATTATCCAAAATTATGAATACTTCTCCCGTAAAAATGGGCATGCTCAAATAAGACAGCTACCATCTCTGATTTCCAATCGAGAGGAAGTTGCCCAAATAAAACCCGACGAACGAAAGAAATGAACGTGAGGGTGGTTTGCGTTCGTTTCTCTGTTCGGTCATATAGCCATCTCAATAACACATAGGCAATGAACGCCGCAAACAGCTGATTGTAGACGGCGTTTTTTGTTGTCCCAAATAAGGTAGGTACATTCAAGTATTGCTTGATCCATCGAAAAAAGACCTCGACTGCCCAACGCTCTTGATACATGTCGGCCATCTTTTCTGCCGATACGTCAAAGACATTCGTTACGACGCGAATCTCCTTTCTATGGGCATCACGAAAGATGACCACTCGATGACGTTTTTTCGAACGGCATTGCTTCGTTCCTAGCTGACAAGTAAAATCAGCGATGACATTGGAATCGGATGAAACAAGACGCTGTAAACGGTGACGACGATGAATCTCTACATTTTCTTTCATGCGAATGACAAAAAGTTGTCCATTTTCGGCAAATTGGTCGATCCGCTCGATTTTAAAATACGCCCGATCTTCCACAAGAATTTGCTTCGGATGTGTCAACGCTTCCCCGACAGGACCATCGTGGCGTAGACCGGTTGTTTCTATGGCATCCATTGGTGACTGGTATTCAGGAGAATAAGCGACATGCCGTTTCATCCCTGATCGTTCCCCATGATCAGGCGCCCATGATAGGCGGTTCTTTCCGACTGTCACCGTTGTCGAATCGACAATGCGAAGAGGTTTCGGGAATCGAAGAGATCGCCGTGTTTGGCGATTACACTTCGAAACGATCAGTGCAAACAAACGCTTCATGATTTCATATGGAATCTCCTTCGCCTTGTTTGCCACCGTCGAATAATGAAAACGCGGCAATTGGGAAGTGGGCGCCACATCAGCACCATGACGAAAACTCTTCCACTCATGGACAGCCGCGAGAAGGAAAAAGTCGATTAACGTACGTACGGTAAATTTACGAGATGAGTCGTGATAACCCACTGCTTCTGTGATGGTTTGAATGTCTTCGTCTGACACAATTTTTTGCATCAAATTTGGGAGTGTGGTATGCTTGTTCATAGAGAGCACCTCTTTCCTGGGTTTGTTTGTGTGGTTACTTACATTCTACCGGAAAGGTGCTCTTTTTTCTATTTTTTTGGTTGATCACCAAATTTTGTGATTTAGTGACAAAAAAGAGAAAGCACTGACGAGATCCTGGCAATAATGTTAGCGGTGAAA
>NZ_LQYX01000095.1:0-21373 GCF_001587475.1 Geobacillus sp. B4113_201601 | reverse complement strand
ATACACGCCCAACGTATGCCCAAATGCCTCTCGTCCCTTTGGTATCAAGGGATGAGAGGCATTTTGTTTGCCTAGTGACTGTCGAACTCGGGTCGAAACGGGCGATGAAAAACCGCTGATTCCCTTCATTCATGGGAAAATCAATCAGTGAACAGCAGGATCGATGCAGCAAGGCTTGTCTCATAAGTCCGGTGAAAAACGGCTGCCACGAGCAACTCAGCGGCATTTCGCCAAAAAAAGAAGGCTGATGTCGCCGGTCTTTTCTAACTGAGAAATAGATCGACATCATAAAAAAACGTTTTTTGTCAAGTACATTTTGCCCTAAATCACCAACGTTCTAAGACAGATGGAAAAAACAATGCTTGACAACCAACCAGCCTTTTCGATACGATGGAGATGTAATCGATTACATAGATGAGAGGACAAAACGAATGGCAAGCATAAAAGATGTAGCGAAACGGGCGAACGTGTCGACGGCGACCGTGTCGCGCGTGCTGCGCAACGCTGGCAACGTCACCGAAGAGACGAGGCAGCGCGTGCTCGAAGCCATTGAAGAGCTGAACTACCAGCCGAACGTGCTCGGCCGGTATTTGCGTCGCATGGAAACGGAAACGGTGCTCGTCGTTGTGCCCGATATTACGAATCCGTTTTTCTCGAAAGTGTTGCGCGGCATCGAAGCGGTCGCTCTCGAGCACGGCTATCAAGTGCTGCTTGGCGATACGCAAAACGATGCCCGGCTTGAGGAGCAATATTTAAATGTGCTGCCGCAGCGGCAAGTCGACGGGATGATTTTTTTGACCGCCCGCATCCGCAAAGAGCTGATGGAAGAGATGGCGCGGCAGTTTCCGATCGTCCTCGCGTGCGAGTATTTGGAAGGGACGGACATCCCGACCGTGTCGATCGACAACATTAGCAGCGCCCGCAAGGCGACAGAACATTTGATTCGCCTTGGCCATCGCCGCATCGCCCACCTGTCCGGGCCGATGAACATCATTTTGAGCCGCGATCGGCTGCGCGGCTACTACCAAGCATTGGCGCAGCATGACATCGATGCCGATCCAGCGCTCGTGCAGGAAGGCGATTTCACTTATGAATCCGGCTATAATGTCACATTGAAGCTGCTCGCTCTCGAAGAGCCGCCGACGGCGATTTTCGCCGCCAACGATGAGATGGCCATTGGGGCGATCAAAGCGGTTCGCCATCGCGGCGGCCGTGTTCCGGATGATGTCGCTGTCGTCGGGTTTGACGATATTCAAATGGCCTCGATTTTTGAACCGAGCCTCACGACGATCGCCCAGCCGATGTTTGAAATCGGCCAAAAAGCGATGGAACTTTTGCTTCAGCTGATCGAAGGGGGCGATGTCGGCCGCCGCCAGTTTGTGTTGCCTGACCGTCTCGTCGTTCGCGATTCATGCGGGGGAAGCGCTTGAAGGAGTGAAAGCGCTCCCCTACAACAGCCGGGCTCGGCTGTCTCGTTTTTGGTGATGTAATCGATTACATCGCAAGCGATGCTGCTTCAGATGATAAGCAACAAAAGAGGCTGATCGTCGGAAAAGATGCATGGGCAGCGCGCTCTGCCCTCCACCCGGGGATGAAACTTGGGTCAGTTCGGCATTTTCATCAGAAATAAAAGGAAAGGCAAGGGGGAAATCATATGGAACGCGCACGTCCAATCCGCCTCGGATTGATCGGGGCTGGCGGGATTTCCAAAGAACATCTTCAAGCGGCGCTCAAACTTCCGGAGCGCGCCGTTTTGCAAGCGATTTGCGACGTCAACGAGCAGGCGGCCGCGGAAAAAGCGAAAACGTACGGCATTCGCGACGTGTACGGCGACTACAAAGAGCTGCTCGCCTCGCCCGATGTGGATGCGGTCATCATCACGGTGCCGAACTTTTTGCATGCCCGAGTGGCGGTCGACAGCTTGCGGGCCGGAAAACACGTGCTTTGCGAAAAGCCGATGGTGACGAAAGCGGAAGAGGCGGACGCCATCATCCGCGCCCGCGACGAGTCGGGAAAACAGTTTATGGTAGCGCTCAACAATCGATTCCGCCAAGCGGCGCAATGGCTTCATGAGCGAATCCAATCCGGCGCGTTCGGCGAGATTTATTACGCGAAAACAGGCTGGGTGCGCCGCCGCGGCATTCCCGCATGGGGGGCATGGTTTTTTGACCGTGAGCGCTCCGGGGGCGGCCCGCTCATCGATTTGGGCGTCCATATGCTCGATGTCACGCTCTGGCTGCTCGGGAATCCGAACCCGGTTGCCGTGACCGGGAAAACGTACGCCAAATTCGGCCCGCGCCATCAAGGAGCATGGCCGGGGACATCGTTTGTGCCGAACGCTGCATATACGGTCGAAGATTTTGCTTCCGCGTTCATCCAGCTCGAAAACGACGCGACGGTGCTCCTTGAGACGAGCTGGGCGTCGCACATTGAAGAAGAGCGGGCGTATGTCGAGTTTCTCGGCACGGAAGGCGGCGTGCGCTGGGAGTGGAATGTGGCCGGCAACCGCCAAGAAGTGAAATGGTTCCGCAATGAATCCGGCGTCCCGGCTGATGTCACGCTCCATTTTGACGATCAAGGCGAACGGGTGGCGCTACTTGACCATTTCTTAACGAGCATCGCCGAGAACACAACGCCGCTTTGCACCGCTGAGCAAGGGCTTACGATCGCCAAAGTGTTGGAAGCGATTTACGAATCGTCTGAACAAGGGCGGCAAGTCCGCCTCGAATGGTGAGAAACGCTCCATGAATCGCGCTGGCGTCCCAACGAGTCGCGAACATGGAGAAACATTCCAAAAAACACTCCGCCTAGCCGCGTACAGGCAGGCTGAAAAAACAAGGGGGAGCGAACGGATGACCACACCGATCCGCGTCGTCGTTTGGAACGAATTTCGCCATGAAAAAAAAGATGAACAAGTCAAAGCGATTTATCCGGAAGGGATGCATGCCGTGATCGCGAGCTACCTGGCTGAAGCCGGGTTTGACACGGCGACCGCTGTGCTCGACGAACCGGAGCACGGCTTGACCGACGAGGTGCTCGACCGGTGCGACGTCCTCATCTGGTGGGGGCATATCGCCCATGATGAAGTGAAAGATGAAGTGGTCGAACGCGTCCACCGCCGCGTGCTCGAAGGAATGGGGCTCATTGTCCTTCATTCCGGCCATTTCTCGAAAATTTTCAAAAAGCTGATGGGGACGACATGCAATTTAAAATGGCGCGAAGCCGATGAAAAAGAACGTCTCTGGGTCGTCGCCCCGGGCCACCCGATCGTCGAAGGGATCGGGCCGTACATCGAGCTCGAGCAGGAAGAAATGTACGGCGAGTTTTTCGATATTCCGGAGCCGGACGAAACGATTTTCATCAGCTGGTTTGAAGGCGGGGAAGTGTTCCGCAGCGGCTGCACGTTCACGCGCGGGAAGGGGAAAATTTTCTACTTCCGCCCTGGCCATGAAACGTACCCGACGTACCATCACCCGGACGTGCTGAAAGTGATCGCCAACGCCGTCCGCTGGGCCGCGCCGGTCAACCGCGGGGAAATCGTCTTCGGCAACGTCAAGCCGCTGGAACCGATCAAAGCGAAACAAGGGGGAGTGACGCTGTGAAACCGATCAATGTCGGCATCATCGGCACCGGCTTTTCCGCTTCATCCCATATCGAGGCGCTCCGCCGCTTGCCGTTGGTGAACATTGTCGCCATCGCCTCAAGCAGCCAAGAAAAAGCGGAAGAAGCCGCGCGCCGGTTCGGGATTCCGAAAGCATACGGCGACTACCGGGCGCTGATTGACGACCCGGACGTGGAAGCGGTCCATAACTGCACGCGCAACGTCTTGCATTTTCCAATCAACAAGGCCGTGCTCGAGGCGGGGAAACATTTGTTGTCGGAAAAGCCGCTCGCCATGGACAGCGAACAGTCGGCCGAACTGAAACAACTGGCGGAAAAAAGCCTAGGTTTGAGCGCTGTCTGCTTCAACTACCGCCATTATCCGCTTGTTGCTGAGGCGAAAGAGCGGCTCGCCCGCGAAGCGAAGCGCGTCCATTTCGTCTATGGCGGCTATGTGCAAGATTGGCTGCTTTATGACACCGACTACAACTGGCGGCTCGACCCGGCGCAAAACGGCCCGTCGCGCGCCATCGCCGACATCGGCTTGCACTGGTGCGACACAGTGCAATACGTGCTCGGCAAATGCATCGTCGAAGTGTTCGCCGATTTGCGCACCGTCCATCCGGTTCGCTACAAGCCGAAACAGGAAGGAAGCACGTTTACATCCGGGCGCGCTCAAGACGCTGAACCGGTCCAGATTGATACGGAGGACGGCGGCAGCGTGCTCGTCCATTTTGACGACGGCACCCACGGCGCATTCACGATTTCCCAAGTGAGCGCCGGCCGGAAAAATCGGCTCTATTTTGAAATCGCCGCCGATGCCATGACGCTCGCTTGGGACCAAGAGCACCCGAACCGTCTCTGGGTCGGGCGCCGCAACGGCCCGAACGAAGAAGTCGTCCGCGACCCGGCGCTTTTGTCGCCGCGCGCCGCCTCGCTCGCCCATTACCCGGGCGGCCATGAAGAAGGCTGGCCGGACGGGCTGAAAAACTTGTTCCTGGACTTTTACAGCGCCATCAGCCGGAAACAGCGCGGCGAGGCGCTCGGCGAGCTACCGTTCGCGACGATCGCCGACGGCCATCATACGATGACGATCGTTGACGCCATTTTGGAAAGCCACCGGACGAAACAATGGGTGCGGGTGGCGGAATAAACAGCGTTGGTTTGGACGCCGCCAGCACGGGCGCGAACGGCGCGCCAAAACGAAATGAAACGTTGGGGCCGGCCGCCGACTGACCGGCCCTACACGGCAAGAAGGGGGAGAAAAACAAATGAAAGTAGGCGTATTTACCGTCTTGTACCAACAGTTGCCGTTTGAAGACATGCTCGACAAAGTGGCCGCGATGGGCATTGAAGCCGTCGAGCTTGGCACCGGCAATTACCCGGGCAGCGCCCATTGCGATCCGGACGCCCTGTTAGATCAGCCGGACAAAATCAAGGCGTTGAAAAAAGCGGTTCACGACCGCGGACTTATCATCAGCGCGCTCAGCTGCCACGGCAACCCGCTCCATCCGGACAAAGCGTTTGCGAAACAATCGCATGACACGTGGCGGAAAACGGTCAGGCTCGCCGAGCAGCTCGAAGTCCCGGTCATCAACGCCTTCTCCGGCTGCCCGGGCGACCATCCCGGTGCCAAATATCCGAACTGGGTCACGTGCTCCTGGCCGCCGGATTATCTGGAAATTTTAAAGTGGCAATGGGACGAAGTCGTCATCCCGTACTGGCGCGAAGAAGCGGCGTTCGCCAAGGAGCACGGCATCACGCAAATCGCCTTTGAAATGCATCCGGGCTTTGTCGTCTACAACCCGGAAACGCTCCTCAAACTGCGCGAGCACGTCGGCGAAGCGATCGGCGCCAACTTCGATCCGAGCCACCTGCTTTGGCAAGGCATCGACCCGGTTGAAGCGATCAAACTGCTCGGCCGCGAAAAAGCGATTTTCCACGTCCATGCGAAAGATACGTACTTGGACGAAGCGAACATCCGCAAAAACGGCGTGCTGGATACGAAGCATTACAGCCAAATTCTCGACCGCTCGTGGGTGTTCCGCACTGTCGGCTACGGGCAAAGCGAAAAACGGTGGCGCGACATCGTCAGCGCCTTGCGCGCCGTCGGCTATGACTATGTGCTCTCCATTGAACACGAAGACATGCTCGCCTCGATCGACGAAGGGCTGTCCAAAGCAGTGGCGCTCCTCAAACACGTGCTGTTCAAAGAAGAACTGCCCGAGATGTGGTGGGCATAAACAGAAGGCGGCAAGGAACAGGGCTCTTTGCCGCCGATCGTTTTTTGCGCTAGAAGGTCGGTCATTTAGTGCAAAATACTACCGATTTTATCTGTTTCTCAATTAGAGAAACCTTGCAGAGCGAGCTTTCTTTTCTGAATGAAAATGCCGAACTGGCGTGAGATTTTCATCCCCGTGTGGAGGGCAGGCCGCGCTGCCCATGGATCTTTTTTGAATGAAAATGCCGCCGATTCGTGTGTGACAGCGGTTTCCCCACCCTCCTAGAAGGCCGGTGAAGAACGGCTGTTTCTTTTGAGCAATGGGGGAGCGTTTGAAAGGCGATCCTAATGCGACAAGGCTTTTCTATTTGCGAAATGAGCTTGATAAGCGGCTTGCCCCTTCAATCCCCCTCCTAGAAGGGTGGTGAAAAATCGCTGATTCCCTTCATCAACGGAAGAATGATTGAAAAGCAGGCCGGATACAACAAGGTTTTTCTAATTGAGAAATGACATTGGAAAGCTGTATACCCCGTTAAATCCCCCTCCTAGAAGGTTGGTGAAAAAACAGCTGGTTCCCTTTATCAATGGGGAAATGCGTGAAAAGCAGGACCGATGGATTAGGGTTTTTCTAGTTGAGAAATGCCGTTGCAAGGCTGTATCTAGGATGAAATCCCCCCTCCTAGACACGCCTTCCTAGAGCCGCTCGCGTTCTCCCGAAAAGGGGCGGAGCGATGGGGCTACGCTCTTACCCAGCGAGCGCCGCTTGGCGGCGAATGCGCCCTTTCATGAACAGAAGCTGATGTCCGTCGACGGTCAAATCGATCATCGCCCCGGCGAGCACCTCGTGTTCCGACTTCCGCTCATTCGCCTGCAAATACGCGACCCGATACCACTTTCGCCCGTATTCAAAGTACATGTACCGCCCGCGGCGGAAATCGATCCAAAACTTCACCGTCTCCCCATTGACCGTCTTCCAGACATACCCCCACGCCCGGTCTTGGCGAATTGGCGCCATTTTCGGGCGCGCTGAATTGACCGCTTCGTAGTACAACCGATGTTTCACGTCAAACAGCATCACGATTTCCCGTCCCCTTTCCAATAGGCTGATACTTATATGTATAGCCCTTCACGAAAAAATAGACATGCCTATTTCTCCGCCTTCCCTATTACCCGTCCCGCAAGCAGCCGGACGGCGAACGTTAAGAAAAACATGGTGACGAAAGAGTACCCCCATGTCCAGTGGCGGTACTCAATCAAATCCGTATACCGCTCAAATACTACCTCTACTCCCGTCAACACCGCCGCATACCCCGCACATTGCGCCGCCACGCCCAACCAGCCCGAACGCCTTGATGTCGCATACACATAGACGCTAACGACCGGATAGAGAAGATATTCAAAAATGACACTATTGTCCGTATAAGCGGCCAAAAACCGAACTGGATACTCGAGCAGCCCAGCCCCAGCCACGATCGCGCCAAAAAAACTCGCCGCATACGCATTGAGCAAAAACGAGATCGACACTTCCCGCAACGACAACAAGCGGAAACTAAACAAAAGCAATCCGATGCCCATTGCCACGAGCAGCCAAAGAACGAGCCATTCCATACAAGCCTCCACGCACAGAAACTGTCGACTTTACCCCAATCACGTTGAGTTTCCTTTAGTATGGCACGGAGGAGGTGGGAGTATGTGAAGTTTTTGGCCTAGCATTTTATAACACACAGTTGATTTAGCCAGAAACAAATAGTCCTTAGGACAAGGGTCTTCTGCCTGTTCTTTCTATGAAAAAAAGGCGAGATTTTGTAAAATAATCGTATAGTCTCGTAGATGGAGGAATGGATATGCCGATATACAATAAGCTCGTTCGCGACCGCATCCCAGCCATTATCGAACAAGCCGGAAAAACGTTCACTACTCGCATACTCGACGCGGAAGAATATAGGAAAGAACTACAGAAGAAAGCGTTTGAAGAGCTTGAGGAGTATGTTCAGTCAGCGACCGACGAGGCCGCCCTCGAAGAGCTTGCGGATGTGTTGGAAATTATTCGTGCCTTAGCCGCATGTCATGGCGCTTCGATCGAACAAGTGGAACAAATCCGGACGAAAAAAGCAGAAGAGCGCGGCGGCTTCCGTGAAAAAATTTTTTTAGTCGAGGTTCATGATGAGTAAAGTCGAGTTGATTTCCCGGTGGCTCATTGACAAGCTGCAGGAACAAATAGGCCGCTCATCGACGATATACATATTGACGTCGTTTGCCATGAAATCCGGTGCCCGCCTATTGAAGGACAGTTTGCGGGTAGCGGCAGAGCGGGGTGCAGACATCAAAATTTGTGTTGGCGATTATTTGTTTGTCACCCAGCCGGAAGCGTTGCGTGAACTGATTTCGATTCATCCTGACATCGAAGTGCGCCTGTTTAGAAGTGATGGGATTTCGTTTCATCCGAAGGCTTATCTGTTTGAGGACAGCAAACAAGGCTACTTTATCATCGGGTCTTCTAATTTATCTCATTCAGCTCTCACAGACGGCATCGAGTGGAATGTGGGGCTGGATAAAAGTGTTGATGAAGATGTATTTGCTGAAGCGATGGAGCAGTTTTTAAAGCTGTTTTACGCTCCGGAAACGGTGGCGGTCAACGCCGAAACGATCGCTGACTACGAAAAACAGTATCAAGATAATCACCAACGCCATCCCAACTTATCTCGTACATGGGCTGAGAGAGAGGAAATCGAGTTAATGCTTCCGTCGGAAACGGAAAAGAAGCAAGATGGAGAGACGGCGGACAAGGCCGATGTTGTTCATGAAACGACGGCGCCCTATGGAACGATTCAGCCGCGCTTTGCCCAAGTTGAGGCATTGGAGCGGTTGGAAGCGGCCTATGAAGAAGGATACGATAAAGCCATGGTTGTCATGGCGACCGGGTTGGGAAAAACATACTTGGCCGCTTTTTTTGCCCGCCGTTTTTCGCGAGTGCTGTTCATCGCCCATCGCGAGGAGATTCTTCGTCAGGCAAAACAATCGTTCGAACGTGTGATCCCGGCTCGAACGGCGGGTATATACGACGGCAATCAAAAAGACGGAAATGCGGATATGGTGTTTGCCTCGATCTTTACGCTGAGCATGAAAAAACATTTGCTTTCGTTTCGTCCTGACTCATTTGACTTGATTATTGTCGACGAGTTCCACCATGCGGCGGCTCGCTCATATGAGCGCGTCCTTCACTATTTCCGGCCGGAGTTTTTGCTTGGTATCACCGCCACCCCAGATCGGAATGACAATAAAGATGTGTACGCGATTTGCGATGGAAACGTTGCCTACCGCATAGACTTTATTGAAGCAGTGCAGCGCGGTTGGCTTGCGCCGTTTCGCTATTATGGTGTGTACGATGACACCGATTATTCGCAAATCAAATGGCTCGGCAGCCGCTATGATGAGAAAGAATTGCTTCAAGCGCAGCTTCGCGAGGAGATGGCGGAAAACATTTTGCGAGCATGGGAGCAATATAAGAAAACAAGAACACTTGTTTTTTGTTCATCGATTCGGCAAGCCGATTTCTTGTGTGAATATTTCCGCCGCCATGGCTACCGAACGATCAGTCTTCACTCGAAGCAAACAGACATCCCGCGCCAACAGGCCATTGCCATGTTGGAACACCGTGAACTGGACGCTATCTTTACCGTCGACTTGTTCAATGAAGGGGTCGATATTCCTTCTGTCGATACCCTTTTGTTCGTGCGGCCGACGGAATCGTTGACCGTCTTCACCCAGCAAGTCGGGCGTGGCTTGCGGCTGTATGAGGGCAAGGACTACTGCGTGATTATTGATTTAATCGGAAACTACCGCAATGCTGATATCAAACTGCGCCTGTTTGATGCACAGCGGGGCGAAACGAAGAAAAAAGCGAGGGAATCCGTTGTGCCAACGGTTCCGGAACCATGCGAACTGCATCTTGATGTCCAAGCCATCCATCTTCTCGAGGAGATGCAGAAAAAACGCCAACCGCGCAAAGAACGGCTGCTGGCCGATTACAGACAGCTCAAGCAAGAGCTTGGACGTCGTCCGAGCTACATGGAGTTGCACTTACACGGCAGAAGTGAAGCAGCGGAATATAAATCAGAGTTTAAGTCGTATTTTGGCTTCCTTTATTGGGCCGGGGAGCTGTCAGATTTAGAGAAGGAAGTGTTTCTCAAGCATGAACCGTGGCTTGTTGAGGTTGAGCGGACGGTAATGTCGAAAAGTTATAAAATGGTTGTCTTAAAAGCCATGCTCGAGCGCGGACCTTCGGGCTGGCATGAGCCCATCACTCCGCAACAAGCGGCACCGTTCTTTCACCAGTATTTAACAGAAAAAGAATACCGGAAGCGCATCGATTTTTCCGATGGGGAAACGAAATGCCTTTGGGAGTACGATGAGGAAAAGGTAAGCAAACTGATCGCCCGCATGCCGATGACGAAATGGAGCGGCAGCTCAAAGGGACTGATTTCTTTTGTAAACAATGTGTTTGCGCTCCAATTTTCCATCGCCCATGAACATGAAGAAATGTTGTACAATTGGACGAAAGAAATTTGCGAGTATCGGTTGCATGTGTATTTTGAGAGGAAGGAGAAATGAAAAAATTGATATATACACGTTGTTTCATTGAATGTTAAAAATCTGCAGTGAACCTCATTTTGATGGATAAATGGGGAAAACCTTGATTTATCAAGGAAAGTACCTCATTATTTGTATAACATGGAAAACACGATTACCGCTTTACTGCAAAATAAGGTATAATGGGCTGTGTAGGCGATACCCCAAATTGCCTACTGCATCAATAATTTTGCTTTGTAGTCGACAGGGGTTTTGTCTGAACGTAGAGGAATTTAAACAAAAGATTGTTTTCATACAAAACAGTTTATTGCAACTCACATTTCACACCCTAGCAGAATGGAAAGAAAGAACTTTTTATTTCGTTTTTCAAAATACCATTTCGACCAACACGACTAGCGATGGCAATCCTTTTTTACCATCGCTAGTCGTTCCGTATGACGTTACACGTCAATGCTCTCGTCCATGCCCAATCCCTGCAGGGTCCTTCGCTGATCAGGGGTGAGCGCTTTCCCTAACGCGCGTTGGATGTGCCCATCCGGCAGCTCCAGTAGGACGACTTTCACATACCGGAACAACTGAAAGATCGCCTGATCGGGCGGGCGGGTCAGTTTCCGGTATCCCAAGCCCTTTCATAGCGGCCGCTCAAGATATCCAAGTGATTAGACCGACAACGTCGCTGGCTCGAGTTGGGCATTGTGGATTCACGGGAACCAGATGATCAATCAACTGTGGAATGTCAAGATCCTTGAACAGGGTGCTTATTATATTCAAATAAGAACTTTCATAAATGGCCCGAATTCGAACGTCCATGATGGGCAAACTCCTTTGCTTTCCTTGGGTGTCAAAAACATAAATTTCACTTCATTTCCAAAAGAAGTATCCCGCCTCAAGAAAACGTGAAGGATGCACCCAATGAGGAGGCGGGAGATGGATGTTGGTAGGCTTTCATCAATGAATAGGATCATCTATGGGTAGAACGGATGTCTTTGGAACGAAGGGAAGCGGAACGTGTTCTGGTGTGCGGGCTTACCGTTCGACCGATATGCACAAGTCGCTTGAAGCCCCCGCCACTAAGCGAAGCGTAGGTGGCCGGGGCACAGAAACTTGGCCACAATGATTTGAACGTAATTATGGGTTGTCATCAAAAATAGCGCAAATGGTGTGAAGCCAATGGAAGTTTGGATGATTGGGTCGGCGAACAACGGGTAAGATCATTCTGGTGAAGTGAGCGGCAAACTATTTTCTCTGTCTTGCTGCAGGACGACGAGTAAAGATGTGGCCAGCGGCACATGAAATCTAATTAATGGCTACCCCTGCTCCAGCGTATCCAGTGACAGAAGCGGCGATAGAAAGCCCGGAAGTGGTGGTGAAAAATACCATGAGTAATCGATCTCCCGTATTAACAGGGATGTTTAATCCTGTGACAATTCCTGCGGCATTTTGCGGTGCGGAGATTGGGAATGTAATGATTGGAGCCAAGGTGACGAACGTGCTGGGAAGGGGAGAAAATACGTTGCTAGATGGGGAAGTAGCGATATAAAGTTGAGCGCGAATTGTAGCTGTTCCTAAAAGTGCTGTGCCTGTGGTAGCCGAAAAGTTAGCTGCTACAGCGGTAATGATTCCAGAGCGTGGAACAGTAAAAGCGATGTTGGATGTGCCGCCGAGGTTTATAGTTCCTCCAATTAAACTGATGTTGGAAGTTGCACTCCCGAAGCCAATTAAGCTCGCTGTATCGGCTAAACCTGCTACGGTAGCAGTCAAGACCACAGTGTTTCCAGATGCAAATGGGATGATGGCGCCAGCACCAGCAGGCCCTGTGGGTCCCGTGGGTCCCGTGGGTCCAGCAGGTCCTGTGGGTCCCGTGGGTCCAGCAGGTCCTGTGGGTCCTGTGGGTCCAGCAGGTCCCGTGGGCCCCGTGGGTCCAGCAGGTCCTGTGGGTCCCGTGGGTCCAGCAGGTCCTGTGGGTCCTGTGGGTCCAGCAGGTCCCGTGGGCCCCGTGGGTCCAGCAGGTCCCGTGGGTCCTGTGGGTCCAGCAGGTCCCGTGGGCCCCGTGGGTCCAGCAGGTCCCGTGGGCCCCGTGGGTCCAGCAGGTCCCGTGGGTCCTGTGGGTCCAGCAGGTCCCGTGGGTCCTGTGGGTCCAGCAGGCCCTGTGGGTCCCGTGGGTCCTGTGGGTCCTGTGGGTCCATATAATTTTATGATTGGCGTCTGGATACAGCATAAAGGGGAAAGACATTTTATCCGAATAGGATGGCGGTTAGACAAATAACAAAACCTCCTTATCATTAAAGTGTTATTGATCCGTTTGAGGGAACGTACTATGGATAGAAAGGATAGACTCTAACAAGCATTGATTGTGCAGCACGTCTGGATGATCGGGAACATATTCCTTGGCTTTTTCATTATGTTTGTATGCCAGTTCATATTCACCTAAATAGAAGTAGCATACACAGAGTTGCAAGTGGGGAAGCCAAGTCCAGCAAGCGTGATGAATGAATCCCCAGCTGTCGGAGGGTATCGTCAGTTGAGTTGCTAAATTATACCAGAACACTGCAAGGCGATATTTTTTCTTCTTGAGAAAATAGTAACCTAATCGGCAGCAACACTCAGCGCGGGGGGTGTCGTATTCAAAAGATTGGTACACATATCGTAGCGCTTGTTTTTCATCTCCAAGTGCATAAAAACAATCCGCTAGTCTTCCACAGGCTGCGATGCAATCTTCCACCCATCCTTTTTTTGTTTGCAAAAATTGTTCATAATATGAGATAGCTCGCTCATATTGTTGTTGGTCGAATAGCTCATTGGCGAAGTAAAACAAATCCCTTGGTGATAGTTCCTTTCCCTGTGCTAGTTGTTTTTCGTAAATTTTTAAATTTCGATCGGAATGATTATGAATTGGTTGATGAAGCACCGTGATGTCACTGTTAAGAATCTTTCCCCATACTTCTAAGTATTCATGAACCATGCCATGCCATCTGAAATGATTGGAACGCTTGACTAGACGGTTGCGCCGAACGCTGGAGATGGTTGTCCCGCGTTCATCTCTGGCTAGGCTGTAGATCATAGTTACAGAATCGATATCAGATGGAAGTGTGCATTTCAATGAAAGAAATTTTTCTTGGTCTTCGCTCAATAGCACGTCGTCAGCATCCAACCAAAAAATATAATCCATTGTAGCATGAGAAAACGCGAAGTTTCTGGCGGCGGAAAAATCATCATTCCAAGGAAAATCGATGATTCGCGCTCCGTAGCCTTGAGCGATTTCTTTAGTGCGATCAGTGGATCCTGTATCCACAATAATGATCTCGTCCACTAAATGTCGAACGCTATCTAAACAGCGGGCAAGCACGCTTTCTTCATTTTTGACAATCATGCAAAGGCTGATGGTGATCATCCATCTTGCACCTCTCTTTCAACGATGGATAACGGTGTGTTTAATCATATGAAACGTACAACAAAGTGCTTATGCGAATGCCATGTGTGATTTTGGAAATCGGGAAATGGGCTAGACCGTGAGGGGATACATGTGGGAGTGGAAAGGGGAAGACTCAGGCATAATGTCCTATACGTAAACATGAAAAAGAAAGGGTGTCCCGTCCAATTTTCTTGTCTTGATTGTCAGGTGAGGCGACAATGTTTTTTGGAAAGGATGATCTTTTTTTATTTACAACGTAACAATGTTATGTTACATTTATGGTTGTGAGGGAGGTGAGCTGCTCATGGAACAGGAATTGATTTCGAAAAAAGAACTGCTTGAGCTGACCGGCATTTCATACGGTCAGCTGTATCGCTGGAAGCGGAAAAAGCTGATTCCGGAAGAATGGTTTATTCGCAAATCGACATTCACTGGGCAGGAGACGTTTTTTCCGAGAGAAAAAATCTTGGCTCGCATTGAGAAAATCAAGGAGCTGAAGGATGAGCGGTCTCTCGATGAGTTGGCGGCGATGTTTGCCCCTGATCCGGCGACGGTCGTCATGACGAAAGAAGAAATCGTAAAACGTCACATTGTTTCGGATGTCGTGCTGCAATTATTGAACAACCAGTTGAGCGATCGAAACGACGTTTCGTTTGTGCAGCTTCTTTCTCTTTATCTTGTTGATCGGCTGCTTCTTTCCGGCGAGATCAGCATGGAAGAGGGAAAAACCATATGGAAGATGTTTGAGAGCCATTATCCAAAACTGCAAGGAAAATCATGCGAGCTGATCGTCCTCCGTAAAATGGGAGTGGCGACTTGCTTTTTGGCGGAAGGGGCAGTCAACTTGTACATCGAAGAAGGAGCAAAGCTCGCAGCGCGGCTGCATGTGCCGGCATGCATTGAAGAGTTAAAGCTGAAGCTTTCGGAGGGATGAGAAATGGAGCGGCGTGATTTGGTCATTGCCGGAACGGGGCATGCGTCCGGCGGGCTGTACAGCTTGGTGAAATTATCGGGGAATGGAAAGCTGTATGGCGATCTCGATTGCTTGGAGATGCAAGTGCAAGGAAATGCGACCGTCGAAGGAAGCGTGAAAGCCAACAACGTTCATATTGCCGGGAAAGGCCATGTGACAGGTGGGATGGAGTGCGAGTGGATGAAAGTGAGCGGGAGTGTGAAAATTGGAGAACATGTGCAATGCCAGGAGGCGACGGTTCGCGGCCACGGCTTGGTGAAAGGCTCATGCACGGCGGAGACGATCCGTGTCCATGGCGAGCTCGACGTTGGCGGTGACTGTTCGGCCGAGCGGATGGAGGTCGAAGGGCATTTCTCCGTTGGCGGGCTGTTGAACGCAGGCTATATCGAAGTAAAGCTGTTTGGTCCGAGCCGCGCTACGGAGATCGGCGGGGAAACGATTATGGTAAAGAGGCAAGGAGGTTCGCTGTTCAAAAAATGGTTTTTTCCAGCGGAGTTGACCGCCGATGTGATCGAAGGGGATGTCATTCATCTCGAACATACTACGGCGAAAACGGTGCGCGGCAACCGCGTGACGATCGGGCCGGGATGTCACATCGAGCGGGTCGAGTACCGAGAAGCATTGGAATGCGATGAAGAGGCGAAAATCGGAACCATAGAGAAAGGGTGAGAACGATGGCGGCGAGAAATTTGACCATTAACGGATCGGCGTTTTCGGGCGGCGGCACGTTCCATCACGTGACGGTCCGCGGCGATGCGACGATTCGCGGCGATGTCGAATGCGACCGCTGCAAAGTGTTTGGCTCGGCAGACATGAAAGGAGCGCTCACCGCCCGCCAGCTTCGCCTGTTTGGCCAAGCGAACATCGACGGTCCTGTGCGTATGGAGAAAATGGATGTGTTCGGGGAAGCAGACATTCGCGGCCATGCCCATCTGCAGCATCTTCAGCTGCGCGGGATGGTGCAGGTGGAGGGGAACGTGGAAGCGCATGCGATTCGCGGCTATGGCGAGCTGTCGGTGTCGGGAAGCTGCGAGGCGGAAAAGGTCGCGTTGACCGGCGTCGTGCGAGTGGGACAGACGCTGAATGCCGAACAGGTGGAATTGTCGCTCTATTTTGCCGACAGTTCGGTCAAGGAAATTGGCGGCCGGACGATTTCCGTCAAGCGAAACAAAACGTGGAACGCCATTCACTGGCTGACGCGTTTTTCTTCCTTATCCGCCACGTTGGAGGCGGACACGATTGAAGGCGATGAGATTTATTTGGAATATACGAAAGCCGCGATCGTCCGGGGAGAGCGGGTGACGATCGGCCCCGGCTGTGAGATCGGGCTTGTTGAATATCGGGAGGCGTTTGCCCAAGACGAACATGCCATGGTGAAAGAAAAAAGACAGAGGTAGAGGGAGAGGGAACGGATGAAGAATAAGGAAACGAAAACGGGATTGGTCGTGATCGCGCTGTTGCTCGGCATTTTTGTCGCCTCGATGGACAATACGATTGTGGCCACAGCGATGGCGACGATTGTCGCCGATTTGGGCGGGCTCAAGCAGTTTGTTTGGGTGACGTCGGCGTATATGGTGGCCGAGATGGCGGGGATGCCGATTTTTGGGAAATTGTCCGACATGTACGGACGGAAGCGATTTTTCTTATTTGGCATCATCGTGTTTTTAATTGGGTCGGTGTTGTGCGGCATGGCGCAAACGATCGTGCAGCTCAGCATTTTCCGCGCCATTCAAGGCATCGGTGGCGGGGCGCTCGTGCCGATCGCGTTTACGATTATGTTTGACATTTTCCCGCCGGAGAAGCGCGGGAAGATGGGCGGGCTGTTTGGTGCGGTGTTTGGCTTGTCAAGCATCTTTGGCCCGCTGCTTGGCGCGTATATCACCGATTATCTCAACTGGCGCTGGGTGTTTTACATTAACATTCCGCTTGGGATTGTCGCGTTTTTCTTGCTTTGGATCTACTACCGCGAGTCGCCGAAGCATGCGAAGCAAAGCATTGACTGGCTTGGCGTGATGACGCTTGTTCCGGCGATCGTCTGCCTGATGTTTGCGCTGGAGCTTGGCGGCCAGAAGTACGCGTGGGACTCGGCCGTGATCATCGGGTTGTTTTCGGCGTTTGCCTTGCTCTTTCTCGTGTTTTTGTATGTAGAAACGAAAGCGCAAGAGCCAATCGTCTCTTACCATATGTTTCGCGAGCGCCTGTTTGCGTCAACGACGTTGGTCGCCTTTTTCTCCGGCGCGACGTTTGTTGTCGCCACCGTGTACATCCCGATTTTTATCCAAGGGGTGACGGGCGGTTCGGCGACGAATTCCGGATTGATTTTGTTGCCGATGATGCTTTCGACGACGG
Source organism: Geobacillus sp. B4113_201601 (assembly GCF_001587475.1). Taxonomy (NCBI): domain Bacteria; kingdom Bacillati; phylum Bacillota; class Bacilli; order Caryophanales; family Anoxybacillaceae; genus Geobacillus; species Geobacillus sp. B4113_201601. The sequence continues at coordinate 4,228 of NZ_LQYX01000095.1, read as the reverse complement.
TATCAGCCCAGCTCGGCGGCTTTTTGGCCGGGAAAACGAGCTACCGCAACGTGATGTTCGGGTTTATGTTGCTGTTTACGGCTGGGATCGGGCTGCTTGGCACGATTGATGAGCATACCACGCGGCTTACGGTGACGTTGTACATGATGATTGTTGGGTTAGGGGTTGGAGCATCGTTTTCGGTGCTCGGCATGGCGGCGATCCACCATTTTTCTGAAGCGGAACGGGGAGCGGCCAGCTCAACGAACTCGTTTGTCCGGTCGCTCGGCATGACGGTCGGCATTACCGTGTTTGGCATCATTCAGCGCAACTTGTTCACCGATCAATTGGCCGAGCAGTTTCGCGGCATGGCGCAAGGGGCCCATGGAGCGAATATGCACGATCCGCGCGCGATGTTGTCGCCGGAAGCGCGGGCGCACATCCCGGCCCCTGTGCTCGACCGTTTGACCGAAGCGCTCGCCTCGTCGATTGCCGATACGTTTTTATGGGCGCTCCTCCCCGCGGCGCTGACGATCGTTTGTGTGCTGTTGATGTCCAACGATCGGCTCGCTGCGCCAATGAGGATGAAAGAGTAAGAGAGGGGGAAAAGGGTGTCTCAAACGATGCGGGACACCCTTTTCATCTAGGAGGCTGGTGATTCACTTGCGCAACCGTTTCTTGAGTAGAAAAAACTTGTTGCGTCAGCCTCTATGTTCACGCGTTCCATCATCGATCAAGGCCACCAACCTTATCGGCAAGTAGGAGAAAGGAAAGAGGGGGCCTACAAGCGGTGAGCCCCCTCTTTTTCACTGCCTATCTGTATCCGCTCCACCAAGAAAACGTGTCTCGGAAGTTGTTGATTTAATCTTGGATACAGTTTTGCAATGTGATTTCTCAATTAGAAACCCCTTGTTGCGTCGGTCCTGCTTTTCATGTGTTCTCCCATTGAGGAAGGGAATCAGCGGTTTTTCATCAGCCTTCTTGGCCGCATGTCGCGGTCGTTTCGCCCGGTTGCAGATCGGCTTGCGCCCGCCAGCGCTTTCCCCGGCGGCGGGTGCAGCGGCATCGGGCGCTGATGATTCCGGGAATGGCACATCGTTTGGTGAGCGGTTTTTATGCCTTGCCCGCTCCGGACGCGTTTTTCCATTTTGCCTTCCGCGTTGCCGGCGATGCTTCGGCGTCTTCTTCCCGCCTGCGGGGCGCGATCTCATCGGGATCGAGTCCGTTGCCAAGCGTGCCGTACACATGACCTTGCTTCGGTTCGATGAGCTCATTGTGCTCGTAGTAGACGCGCGGCGTTTTCCAAAGCGCGGCCAGCGCTTTAGTCATCGGCATCTCGTGGTAGCGGTCCGGCCACATCTGTTTGATCTGCTCTTTCACGAGCGGGTAGTATTTTGAGCTCATCGCCGGAAAAAGATGATGTTCGGTATGATACGAGAAATGGAAGTGGAGAACATCCACCCACTTCGGCACGGTGACCGACAAGCTGTTCGCCAACGGGTCGTTGACCGGCACCAACGGATTGAGGCGGTGGTTGGTCGAAATGTAGCCCATGACGATCATGTTGGCGACAAGCAGTGGAAGCAAAAAGGCGAATAGCCACTTTTCCCAGCCGACAAGCCATAACAACCCGATCCACGTCGTCCACGGCAAGAGAAATTGACATAGGACAACGATGCGATTTTTCCAGCGGAAGTCTTGCCAAAACAAAACGAGCATCCGAATCGAGTGGACGGTAAACATCACCGACAAGGAGGCAAACGCGAAACTAGCGCGAACTGGGAACGGAATGCGGTAAACCCAGCGAAGCAGGCGGCTTTTCGCCAATTGTTCCATGCTTGGCCAGGCGTCAGGGTCTTTTTCTTCATGTTGGGTATGCACATGGTGGGTGGCGTTATGCCATTTTCGCCATAGCTTCGGCCCGGTGCAGAGCGGCCAAAAGGCGAGCGCCCCGAGAAGATCGCGCAGCCACGGCGTTTTGACGACCGTGCCGTGCAAAATTTCATGGCCTAAAAATCCTAGCGCCGCAAAACTGAAACCGAGCACAATGGAAATGAGGAGGTTCCATACAGGATGGAAGTCGAAAAGGGACACAGCGAGGATGCCGCCAGTGACTACCAGCAAATAAGCCAAACCTCCCAACAGACGGGATCGCACAGGCTGAAACGCTTTTTTCGGCAAATGCGGGGAAATTTTCGCCGCATACCAGCCGAACGGGTGAAAATCATTCATTCAAAAATCTCCTTCCACATCACTCTTCGCTCGATGTGCCGCGCGATCATGCAAGCGCGGGTTCATCGCCGCGACCATTCATTAGAATGAAGGTGATCAAATGCCGAGTGGCTTTTCATCATAGTGAAGACCATCATATCATCTTTTCCTTCGTCCTGTCTATAAAAAAGTAAAAAAATTGTGGCACCAAGCGAGAATGAGGCGTTTCTCCGTTAAACGGCGGGCTCGTTCGCGGAGCTTGGCAGGGGGTGGAGAGGAGGGCTAGGGCGCATCGTTCCCATGATGGCCGGCTGGCAGCCGGGAGGGAAGACAAGGCGCCCGCGAGACGGACGGGCTACAACATCATCAGCAACGTCCCCGCGGTGATGAGCAGCACCCCGATCACGACCTTTGCGGAGAGCGGTTCGCCGAGAAACATCGCCGCAAACAAAATCGTCAGCACCAAGCTCGATTTGTCAATGGCCGAGACGCGGGACACATCACCGATTTGGATCGCTTTGTAAAAACAAAGCCACGACAATCCGGTCGCCGCCCCGGACAAACATAAAAACCACCAGCTCTTGGGAGAGATCGATTTGATGCCATGGTGGGCGCCGGTCAACCACACGATGGCCCACGCGAGCACAAGCACGACCGCGGTGCGAATGGCGGTCGCCAAGTGAGAATTGACGTTTTCAATCCCAATTTTCGCCAGCACCGATGTCAACGCCGCAAACACCGCCGCCAACAAGGCGTAAACGATCCACATGGGCATCCCTTCGCTTTCATTGAGAATTTTTTTCATCTATTATACTATGAAAAGCGGGCAGATTTCACGTTTTTGCCATCACTTTGGTATAATAGGGGAGCGCCTATGAGGACGGCTCTAGGAGGCCGGTGATTTCGTGCAAAATACTACTGCTTCCACCTATTTCTCAATTAGAGAAACCTCGTAGAAACAGCCTTCTTTTCTGAATGAAAATGCGATGATTGGGGTGTGACAGCGGTTTTTCACCAGCCTTCTAGTGGAAAGCGAGCCCTTGGTTTACGGGCCGCGGTGTGGAGAACAGCGAAAGAGAGGGATGGATCGATGCTTATTGCCTTAGATATGGATGGAACGCTATTGAACGGGGAGGGGAAAATCAGCGAACCAAACCGAAAAGCGATCGCAGCCGCACAAGCGCAAGGCCATATCGTCGCCATCGTCACCGGCCGGGCGCGCAAAGATGCACTCGCCCCGCTTCGCGAGGTGGGGCTCGTCTGCCCGATCGCCAGCTTAAACGGGGCGATCGTCACGCTCGAAGACGGCACTGTCATCAGCGAGGCGCCGCTTGAGCGGGCGACGGTCCGCCCAGTGCTTGAGTGGGTGCGCGAACAGGCGGACTTGTATTGTGAGACGTACACGGGCGATGCGGTCTATGTCGGCTTGCATAACCGCGCTCAGTGGGAAGCGCTCGCTTCGGAGATGGCCGAGGCGGCGCCAGAGGTGAAATGGCTTGTGAACAAACAGTTCCAGCAGGCGCGGGTGACGTACGTCGACGACATCCGCACCGTGTGGGACGACCCGGAGCGGGTGATGTATAAGCTGCTGATTTTCGCCCTTGACCGCAAGCGGCTTCTTGATGCGGCGTCCCGTTTCGCCCTGCTCCCCGGCGTCACGGTCACCTCGTCACATCCGCACAACATTGAGATGAACAACGAACGGGCGACGAAAGGGGAGGCGCTCAAGCAACTCGCCGCCCATTACGGCATCGATATGCGCGATACGGTCGTCTTTGGCGACAGCCATAACGATTTGTCGATGTTTGGGGTGGCGGGCTGCCGCGTCGCCATGGCCAACGCCGCCCCCGAATTGAAAGCGAATAGTGATTTCGTCACCCTCTCCCATGAGGAAGACGGCGTGGCCGTGGGGCTTGAGCGGGTGTTGGCGCGGCGAGGAACAAGCCGATGACCTTCCCTAGCTGCACACCCCAAAACAGCCGCAAAAACGGCAGGGGTGTGCAAGCCTCTTTTTCTTTCGATTCACGAAACATGGTAT
>NZ_LQYX01000094.1:59751-102356 GCF_001587475.1 Geobacillus sp. B4113_201601 | reverse complement strand
ATGGCCGCTGCTTTGTTTGAGTATGCCCAAATTTATGGAAGGCGTATGTATAATTTTGGATAATCAACACTCGTGGTTTCTTTCATTTTTTCCTATTTCAAAATGGAAAACCGCCCCCGTTACTCGGAAGGCGGTTCGTTCGTGCGGACGATGCGCATCGGGCAGCCGGCGACCATGGCTCCGGGCGGGACGTCTTGATGGACGATGGTGCCGGCGGCGACGACGGCGCGGTCGCCGATCACGACGCCGGGCAAAATGGTCGAATTGGCGCCGATCATCACCTCATCGCCGATCACCACATCGCCGAGGCGGTATTCGTCCACTAAATATTCGTGGGCGAGAATCGTCGTGTTGTAGCCGATGACGCAGTTGCGGCCGATGCGGATTTTTTCCGGGAAGAGAATATCCGGCATGACCATAAAGGCGAGCGCCGTTTGCTCGCCGATCTTCATGCCGAGAAACGTGCGGTACAGCCAGTTTTTCAGCGGCAAAAACGGCGTGTAGCGCCCGATTTGGATCACGATGACGTTTTTCAGCACTTTCCAAAACGAGACGGTGCGGTACAATTGCCAGAGCGAGTTCGCCCCGCAGACGGGGTATTTGGTCGTTCGTCTCACCGGGAGGACGCTTCCTCCTTCCATTCGTTGATGCCGACAATGGCCAGCAAATCGCTCATTTTTTCCAACATATAGTCCGGTTCATATTGTTCCAAATACCCGCGCCCTTTAATCGCCCAAGCGACGCCGGCCGTTTTGACACCGGCGTTTTTGCCGGCCAAAATGTCGTGGTAGTTGTCGCCGACCATGAGCGCTTCGTCTGGTTTCGACTGAAGCGCCTCAAGCGCCTTATGAATCGGTTCGGGGTCCGGCTTAGGGCGGCTGACGTCATCAAGACCAATGACGCATGAGAAAAACGGCTCAAGCCGCGTTTTTCGCAAGCCCATGAGCGCCGTGTCATGCATTTTCGTCGTTACGACGCCAAGGCGAAATCCATGGCGATGCAGCGTCTCGATCGTCTCATATACGGTGTCAAACTCGCGGATCAGTTCGTCATGGCGAGCGTGGTTGAACGTGCGATACGTCTTCACCATCTCCTCAACCCGCTCCGGATCGAGCGAGCTGAACGTCTCGTACAGCGACGGCCCGATGAACGGCAAGACGTCCTCACGCCCGTAGCGGCCCGGGTAGTACTTCTCCAGCGTATGCAAAAACGACTGGATGATGAGCTCATTCGTATCAATCAACGTTCCGTCAAGGTCAAATAAAATCGTGCGAATCGTCATGATGCAGCTTCCTTTCTCATCGGGTGTTCAAAGCGGCGCCAAAGGAATGCGACCGCCATCGTCAACAGCACAGCCGTAACGAGGCGAATGACCAACAACGGCCAGACCGAGATGCCAAGCGGAACAAAAATGAGCGTGTCCTCGACAACGGCATGGCAAGAAACGAGAAAAATAAACGCCAACGTCAAATCGCGCTTCGAGACGCCGTCTTCTTTCGCCGCCTGAATCATCACCCCCGCCCCATAAGCGAGGCCAAACACAAAACCGGCCGCGAGCGTGAGCGACGTGTTCGCGCTCATACCGAGCATCTTGGTCACCGGCGCCATCCAGCGCGAAAACGTCTCAATCCAGTGGCGTTCTTTCAACACTTGAATGATCGTCATTAGCGGAATGACAATCGCGACCAGCTGCACGATGCCGGTGGCCGCTTTTTTCAGCGCCGCCAACGCGATCGCCCCCCAGCCGACCGGCGGTGCAGCCTCATGTGTTATAAAGCCGTATTGGGCGGCCTCATGCCCCCCGTCCCATAAATGAGCGATCAGCAACCCGGATACAACGGCCAAGCCAATGCGCACGGCGAGCATGAGCCAAACGCTCATTCCCGTGCGCGAGGCGACGGAAGACTCAACGATCAAGTTATGGGAAAAAGAAAGCATGATCGCCAAAATCAATACTTCTTTCACCGTAAACTCAATCGTCAGCATCGCCCCGATCGCCGCGTACAACCCGAGCAGATTGCCGAGCACCAGCGGCACGGCCGCATCGCCGGATAAGCCAAACCACTTCATCAGGGGAGTGACAAGGTCGATCAGCCATGAAAATAAAGGCGTCGGCTGCAACAACGCCAAAACGAGCGTCACCGGAAAGATGATTTTGCCAAGCGCCCATGACGTCTTCAGCCCGGCGATGACGCCGCGCTGCAATGTTCCCACCATATCTCCTCTCTCCTTCGCTTGTCTTCATGCCGCCGTGCGGCCTTTTCACCGCCCCTTTCCCTAGTCACCCGTCAACGGACCAAGGCGGTTACTCGTCTTGATATCTTGCTTCGGCCCATCCTTTCGCCCGGCGCACGATCCACAGCGCGATCGACAGCACGATCAACGTCACGGATACGACTTGGGCCGCGCGCAGACTGCCGGCCAGCATCAAGCTGTCGGTGCGCATCCCTTCAATCCAGAAGCGGCCAACCGAATACCAAATCAAATAGGACAAAAACAGCTCGCCGCGCCGCAAATTGACACGCCGCAGCCAAAGAAGCAAGAAAAAGCCGGCGAGATTCCAAAGCGACTCATACAAAAAGGTCGGATGCCAATAACGGCCGTCAATGTACATTTGATTGATGATCCAATCGGGCAAATGCAAGTTTTCCAAAAACGCGCGCGACACCGGACCGCCGTGCGCTTCCTGGTTCATAAAGTTGCCCCAGCGCCCGATCGCCTGCCCTAAAATGATGCTCGGGGCGGCAATATCAGCAAGCTTCCAAAACGACAGCCCGCGCACGCGGGCGAACACCGCGCCGGTCGCTACCGCCCCGATCAACCCTCCGTGAATGGCAAGGCCTCCTTCCCAGATTTTCGGAATCTCAGAAAGATGCTTTGAATAATAGTTCCATTCAAACAGCACGTAGTACGTCCGCGCGCAGACAATGGCGATCGGCACAGCAAACAGCACCAAATCGACAAACGTCTCTTTCGCCAAGCCGCGCCGCACCCCTTCGCGCGTCGCGAGCCACAGCCCGATCAAAACGCCGGTGCCGATAATGACCCCATACCAATATATTGTAATTGGACCAAGGTGCAAAAACACGCGGTCAAGCGGCTGAATCGCAGACTCCATCTTTCCACCTCCTATGTTGCGTATCAGGCAAGGACGAATGCCGCGCTCAAGATGCCTCCAATGCGCACGAAGGCGGCTTAAATCACGGGGGAACGAACGCTGTTGTCTCCCGCCACCGTCCCCGTTCGCGGTCCACTGTTAAAAAACAAATGCCACCGCTCAGGATGCTTCCAATGCACTCGAAGACGGCTTAAATCACGGGGAACGCCGTTGTCTCCCACAACCCGCCTCCTGTTCGCGGCCCGCCGTTACTCGTAATCGGGCGCTCCATCCTCGATGGCATCGCTCAAGCGCGCCGAAAACTCCTCAGCGGCGTTGACGCCCATGCGTTTTAACCGGAAGTTCATCGCCGCCACTTCCACGATGACGGCCAAGTTGCGGCCGGGGCGGACCGGAATGGTCAGTTTCGGCAGTTCGGTATCCAATATTTTTACTTTTTCTTCCTCGAGCCCGAGCCGGTCGTACTGCTTTTCCGGATCCCACAGCTCCAAATCGATGACGAGCGAGATGCGCTTATGCGTCCGCACCGCTCCTGCGCCGAACAGCGTCATCATATTGATGATGCCAAGCCCACGAATTTCCAGCAAGTGCTCGATCAACTCGGGCGCGCTGCCGACCAACGTGTCCTCGTCTTCTTGGCGGATTTCCACGCAATCGTCGGCGACCAAGCGGTGGCCGCGCTTCACGAGCTCCAGCGCCGTCTCACTCTTGCCGACGCCGCTTTTGCCGGTGATCAATACACCGACCCCATACACATCGACCAGCACTCCATGCACCGCGGTCGTAGGAGCGAGCTTGCTTTCCAAATAGTTCGTCAATCGGCTTGAGAGCCGGGTCGTTTTCATCGTCGAACGCATCACCGGCACCGACTGGCGCTCGGACGCTTCGATCAGTTCGGGCGGCACCTCAAGCCCGCGCGAAACGATGATCCCTGGCGTAATGTCGGTACAAAGCCGCTCCATCCGCGACCGTTTTTCTTCCGGCGTCAACGTTTCGTAAAACGACAGCTCGGTCCGCCCAAGCAGCTGCAAGCGCTCGGCCGGATAATAAGCGAAATAGCCGGCCATCTCAATGCCCGGCCGTGACAAGTCGCTCGTCGTAATCGGGCGGTAAATGCCCTCAGCGCCGCTGACGAGCTCGAGCTGGAACTGTTCGATGATGTCTTTCGTCCGCACTTTTGGCATACTCGGCCTTTCTCCCCTTTCCTCATCTTTTTCCATTGTAGCACGTTTCGTTTCGTCATTAAATGGAAAACAACGGCGAAAACAAAATCGGGACGGCTTCCCCGTCCCGATTCAGCCCCCGTCGAACCGAAACGATGCGCAACGCACCGTCTAGGCGCCGCTCCGTTCCGCGTCTCGATCGATTCACGCCGCGGCGGAAAACGACGGCGCCCCCTTCATCAATCGCGCTTCCGTTACGAGCGGTCGCGCAGCGGCTCAATAATCGCCTTTTGCACAAGCAAATGGAAAAACGACAACACGATCGACGCGAGCAGCGCGGTGCCAAAACCGCCGATTTGAAACGCATCTCCCATCAACCCGGCCGTCATCATAAGCGTGATGGCGTTGATCACAAACAAAAACAAACCGAGCGTTAACACCGTTACCGGCAGCGTCAATAAAATGAGGACTGGGCGGACGACGGCGTTAAGCACCGCCAAAATGAGGCTGGCCACAAACGCCGCCCCCACCCCGCTGAAATGAATGTCGTCAAAATAGCCGTCAATCGCCATTAACAACACCGTATTTACGACAACTCCGATCAACCAATTGAGCATGGCCTCACCATCTTTTCTGTAATCTTTCGCGTTGAAACGCCATCATCTGCCTATGTCGCCTTGAATCGACGGCCATCATCATTTCTATTTTAACACTTGAATTCCTTTAATGACATTCCAAATCACAACCACAAGGTTCACCACCCCGGCCACAAGAAAGCCAAGCCACACGACCCCACTGCTAAACAAGAACGACCCCTCGTTCCAATGGCCAAACAAGAGCGGCGAGGCGGCGAAGGCGATGAACAAGACAATGGTGGCGGCTGGAATCAAATGCGACACGAGCGACCGCTTCGCATGGCGTTTCACTTCCATATCCTCAACGACGAAATAAACGACGATCGGCAAAAGCAATGGCGCGAAAAAGACGCTAAAATAACAAAGCGCTGATACCATTTTATTCGTTGACATTGACAATCCCCTTTCCCACGTGTTCGTTTTGTATATACGATCATCATCAGGGAAAGTTTCCCGCCGTTGAAAAAAAAGATAGCGCAGCCACTTCCTCCACCGCCGGTTGAAAAAAGCGGCAAAGGCCTTTACGCCTTTGCCGCCTCATACCGCGCCTGCATGCGCGCCCGGTCGCGTTCCAAAATCGGTTTCAAATAGCGGCCGGTGTAGGAAGCTTCGACCTCGGCCACGTGTTCCGGCGTGCCGGCCGCGACAATTTGCCCGCCGCGGTCGCCGCCTTCCGGACCTAGGTCAATGATGTAATCGGCCGTTTTAATGACGTCCAAGTTATGTTCGATGACGAGCACCGTATCGCCGTTGTCGACCAGCCGGTGAAGCACATCAAGCAGCCGGGCGATGTCGTCGACGTGCAGCCCGGTCGTCGGCTCGTCCAAAATGTAGAGCGTCCGGCCGTTCGAGCGGCGGTGCAGCTCGGCAGCGAGCTTGACGCGCTGCGCCTCGCCGCCGGAGAGCGTCGTCGCCGGCTGGCCGAGCTTCATATAGCCGAGGCCGACATCGTACAGCGTCGCGAGCTTGCGTTTGATTTTCGGGATCGAAGCGAAAAAGTCCAGCGCATCTTCGACCGTCATGTCCAGCACGTCGGCGATGTTTTTTCCTTTGTACGTCACCTCAAGCGTTTCGCGGTTGTACCGTTTGCCGTGGCATACTTCGCACGGGACGTACACGTCCGGCAAAAAGTGCATTTCAATTTTGATGATCCCATCGCCATGGCACGCCTCGCAGCGCCCGCCTTTGACGTTGAAGCTGAAGCGCCCTTTTTTGTAGCCGCGCACTTTCGCTTCGTTCGTAGCGGCAAACACGTCGCGGATGTCATCAAACACCCCGGTGTACGTCGCCGGATTCGACCGCGGGGTGCGTCCGATCGGCGATTGGTCGATGTCAATCACTTTGTCGAGATGCTCAAGCCCGCGGATGTCGCGATGTTCCCCCGGTTTCGCTTTCGCCCGGTGCAGCTTTTGCGCCAGCGCCTTATAAAGCACTTCGTTCACAAGCGTGCTTTTGCCCGAGCCTGACACCCCGGTGACGGCGACGAACGTGCCGAGCGGGATGTTCACCGAGACGTTTTTCAAGTTGTGCTCGCGGGCGCCGACCACCTCGAGCCACCGTCCGTCCGGCTGGCGCCGTTCGGCCGGGAGCGGGATGAATTTTTTCCCGGACAAATATTGGCCGGTGAGCGAGTTCGGATCGTTCATCACCTCTTCCGGCGTGCCGGCCGCGACGACCTCGCCGCCGTGGATGCCCGCCCCCGGACCGATGTCAATCAAATAGTCGGCCGCGAGCATCGTATCTTCGTCATGTTCGACGACAATGAGCGTATTGCCGAGGTCGCGCATGTTTTGTAACGTCGCGATCAGTCGGTCATTGTCGCGCTGATGCAGGCCGATCGACGGCTCGTCGAGCACGTACAAGACGCCGGTCAGCCGCGAGCCGATTTGCGTCGCCAAGCGGATGCGCTGCGCCTCGCCGCCGGAGAGCGTGCCCGCCGAGCGGCTCAGCGTCAAATAGTCGAGGCCGACGTTTTGCAAAAAGCCGAGCCGGTCGCGAATTTCACGCAAAATGAGGCGGGCGATTTGCGCTTCTTTTTCCGTCAGCTCGAGACCGTCAAAAAAGGCGAGCGCCTCGGTCACCGACATGGCGGTGACCTCGCCGATATGCTTGCCGCCGACCAAGACGGCGAGGCTTTCTTTTTTCAGCCGGTAGCCTTGGCACGTCGGGCACGGCTGTTCGGCCATATACTTTTCCATCTGCTCGCGGATGTAATCGGAGCTTGTCTCGCGGTAGCGGCGCTCGATGTTGCGCAAAACTCCTTCAAACTCGATGTACTGTTCACGCACTTGGCCGAAATCGTTCGTATAACGAAAATGAATGACTTCCCCGCCGCTGCCGTGCAAAATTTTATCGAGCTGCTCTTTTGGCAAATCTTTCACCGGCACGTCCATCGGGATGCCGTAATGGCGGCACACGGCTTCGAGCAGCTGCGGGTAGTATTGCGAGCTTTGCGGCTCCCACGGAGCGATGGCGTGCTCCTTCAATGTCAATTCATCGTTCGGGATGACAAGGTCGGGATCGACTTCGAGCTTCGCCCCGAGCCCGTCGCAGTCCGGGCAGGCGCCAAACGGGCTGTTGAACGAGAACAGGCGCGGCTCAAGCTCCCCGATCGAAAAGCCGCAATACGGGCAAGCGTGCTTTTCGCTGAACAAGAGCTCTCCTTCGCCGATCACATCGACGATGACTTTGCCGTCGGCGAGCTTCAAGGCTGTCTCCAGCGAGTCAGCGAGCCTTGCCGCGATGCCGTCTTTCATCACAATCCGGTCGACGACGACCTCAATCGAATGCTTTTTGTTTTTTTCCAGTTCGATGTCTTCCGTTAACTCGCGCATCTCGCCGTCAATGCGGACGCGCACATACCCTTGTTTGCGGATATCGTCAAGCACTTTCGCGTGCGTCCCTTTTCGTCCCGAGACGATCGGCGCCAAAATTTGCATTTTCGTCCGCTCCGGGTACGCGAGCAGCCGGTCGACCATTTGCTCGATCGTCTGCGATTGAATTTCGATGCCGTGCGTTGGGCAGAACGGCCGGCCGATACGGGCGAACAACAGCCGCAAGTAGTCGTAAATTTCCGTCACCGTGCCGACCGTGGAACGCGGGTTGCGGCTTGTCGTCTTTTGGTCGATCGAAATGGCCGGCGACAATCCTTCGATCGCATCGACATCCGGCTTGTCCATCTGCCCTAAAAACTGGCGGGCGTACGCCGACAACGATTCGACGTAGCGCCGCTGCCCTTCCGCGTAAATCGTATCAAACGCCAGCGACGACTTTCCCGAACCCGACAGCCCGGTCAATACAACAAGCTTGCCGCGCGGGATTTCGACGTCAATGTTTTTTAAGTTATGGGCGCGCGCCCCTTTGATGATAATTTTCTCCATTCCCGTCACCCTTCCGCTTTCAACTCGAAAATGGCATCACGCAGCTGGGCGGCCCGCTCGAAGTCGAGCGCTTTGGCCGCTGCTTTCATTTCCGCCTCGAGCGTTCGAATCAGCTCTTCCCGCTCCTGCTTCGTCATCTTGGCCGGCGCCTTCGCCTCGTACGTCTCCGTCTCTTCCGCCGCATACGTCGCGCGGATGACGTCACGAATCTCCTTTTTCACCGTGCGCGGCACGATGCCGTGCTCTTGGTTGTACGCTTCCTGAATCGTCCGGCGCCGCTTCGTTTCTTGAATGGCAATTTCCATCGATTTCGTCACTGTATCGGCGTACATGATCACATGGCCGTTCGCGTTGCGCGCCGCGCGGCCGATCGTCTGGATGAGCGAACGCTCCGAGCGCAAAAACCCTTCTTTGTCGGCGTCCAAAATGGCGACAAGCGACACTTCCGGAATGTCCAATCCTTCCCGCAGCAAGTTGATGCCAACAAGCACATCATATTTGCCGAGCCGCAAGTCGCGGATGATTTCAATGCGCTCCAGCGTTTTGATTTCCGAATGCAAGTAAGCGACTTTGATGCCGGCTTCTTTCAAATAATCGGTCAAGTCTTCAGCCATTTTTTTCGTCAACGTTGTGACCAACGTCCGCTCGTTCCGCTCGACCCGCTCGCGAATTTCGCCGATCAAATCGTCGATTTGCCCGTTCGTCGGACGGACGTCGATCGTCGGATCCAACAGCCCGGTCGGGCGGATGATTTGTTCGACAACGCCCGGGCTATGCTCAAGCTCATACGGCCCCGGCGTCGCGGAGACGTAAATAATTTGCTTGATTTTTTGCTCGAACTCTTCAAACGTGAGCGGCCGGTTGTCAAGCGCCGACGGCAGGCGGAAGCCGTGGTCGACGAGCACTTGCTTGCGCGCCCGGTCGCCGTTGTACATGCCGCGCAGCTGCGGCAAGGTGACGTGCGACTCATCAATGATGATCAAAAAATCGTCCGGAAAATAGTCAAGCAAGGTGTACGGCGTCGAGCCCGGCGGCCGCAGCGCCAAGTGGCGCGAGTAGTTTTCGATGCCGGAACAAAAGCCCATCTCGCGCATCATTTCAAGATCATAGCGCGTCCGCTGCTCGAGCCGCTGCGCCTCCAAAAGCTTCCCTTGCGCGCGCAGTTCGGCGAGCCGCTCCTCGAGCTCTTGTTCGATGTTTTGAATGGCGAGCCGCATTTTCTCCTCGCGCGTGACAAAGTGCGACGCCGGGAAAATAGCGACGTGCTCACGCTCGCCGAGCACCTCGCCGGTCAAGGCGTCCACCTCGCGGATGCGGTCGATTTCATCGCCGAAAAATTCGACGCGGATGCAATGTTCATCGCGCGACGCGGGGAAAATTTCGACGACATCGCCGCGGACGCGGAACGTGCCGCGCCGGAAGTCGATATCATTGCGGTCGTATTGGATGTCAACGAGCCGCCGCAGCAACGCGTTGCGCTCGATTTCCATCCCGACGCGCAATGAAACGACGAGCTCCCGGTATTCTTCCGGCGACCCTAAACCGTAAATGCACGACACGCTGGCGACGATGATGACGTCCCGGCGCTCAAACAAAGCCGATGTTGCCGAGTGCCGCAATTTATCGATTTCATCGTTGATTTTCGCGTCTTTTTCAATGTACGTATCCGTCTGCGGCACGTACGCTTCCGGCTGATAGTAATCGTAATAGCTGACAAAATATTCGACGGCGTTGTGCGGGAAAAACTCCTTCAGCTCGCTGTACAATTGGCCAGCGAGCGTTTTGTTGTGGGCGATGACGAGCGTTGGTTTGTTGACTTGGGCAATCACGTTCGAGATCGTAAACGTTTTGCCCGTCCCCGTCGCCCCAAGCAGCGTTTGGTGCTTCACTCCCTGCCGCAACCCGTCAACGAGCTTGGCGATCGCCTGCGGTTGATCGCCTTGCGGTTGATAAGATGAAACTAGTTGAAAACGGCCCTCCACCGTTCCGCCTCCTTCTCCGTACCATCTTTCCCCATTGTACCACATCGGCTCCATCGGCGCATCAAAAATGCGAACTCATATTCGTACCAATCCGTTCAGCGTTTTCCATCGCTCCCTCTTTCCTGCACTTTCGGGAAGAAACCGCTGTCTCAAGGAACAAGACGAAGCGCCCCATCAACAGACAGAGGCGCTGGCATCAGTGCAGCGGGGCGCAGACGCAGAGCAACGACATCTCGATTTTGCGGCCATCATCGCCCTTTTTAGCAACGCCAAAAAGCGGACTGGTTCCTTCTTCCCCGTCCGCTCCTTTAGAGGCTGGTGATTTAATAGTACATACCGATTCCTAGCATCGTTTCTCCAATAGAGAAACGTTGTATCATCAGCGCTTCTTTTCACACGTTCATCCATTGATCGGAAAAAACAGCTATTTCCGCCGGCCTTGTTAAGGTCGATGAAAAACCGCTGTTTGCCTTGATCGATGGAACAAGTTTTTCTATATTAAGAAACGATTCCGAGAAGCGGCTGCGCGAGTCCATCACCGGCTCCGCTTTGCTTGCTTCACCGCCCACCGGCGGGAAAAAGCGTTGATCATCACAGCCGCGCCGCCGGCCATCGCCCTTCATTTTTCCTTCAAGCGCTCAAGCATGCGCCCTGCCCACAAAAACCCGGCTATCGTGGAAGCAACATCGGCCACGATTTCATGAAACTGGTCCGTATACCCTTTCAGATAAGAAGCTACAAGCAGGGCGACGGTCAACAGCACCGCGATGTACCGATTGTACGTCACCCGCGCGAACAACAACACTAAGAGACACGGTATGAAAAGCGCCGCCAAAAACCACATGATTGTCTTCTCCTTTACGAAACAGCTTCCGATGCCAAGGAGCCGCGCTCACGGACGAACAGCAGCCCAAGCTCATGGTGTTCATCCTCATAGAGCGCCCCTTGGACAAAGCGAACTTCCCCGTTATCGCCGATCACTTCCAATTTGCAAAATGCGCGGTTGCGCTGGAGCGCTTCGTAAAACTCCGCCTCCGTCCGCACTGGCACCCCGTTCGTTTTGCAGATCACTTCCCCAATCGAAAGCCCCATTTTTTCCGCCTTTGACCCCGGCAGCACCCCGACGATGACCACTCCGTGCGGATGACGGGCAAAGCGGGGTGGGGAAGCGCTGTCGGCGCGGCGGCCAGAAAAAGCGATCCATTCACGCCCGATGACCGCCACCGCTCCCGCCGCCACCGCCAGCGGCGCATACCATACGCTTCCTGTCGCCAACACGGCAACAACGCCGGCCAGCAGCAGCACGAGCCGCCCTTCCCGACGCGCCGCCTCGGGCGGCCGCACATGATGGCGACGCTGAGAAAACCCGATCAGAAACGGAACAAGCCAAAACGAATGCCCTTCCCCGCCGACAGCAAACGGCCACCATGGAAGCGACGGCAGCGAGCCGCCAGCCATCGGCAACACGACCGGCACAAACCAGAGGCGCTGCACCCATTGCCGGCCGATGGTCATTCCCCGCTTGCTTTTCAAAAGCTGCGGCGAAGCGGGCTCCGTTCGCGTCCGAATGATGAGCCATCCTTCAGCCGCCAACAGCAACGTCAGCCACAGCGCCAACACCGGCGCTGCTTCTACGCCATCGCGAAGCCAAGGAACAGCCATCCTGCCGCGCTCGGCCATCGCGAGCACGAGCAGCGTCCCCCCCAGCGTATACGCCGCCGACAATAGCCGCGCTTCCATCGTCAAGCCAAGCAGCACCGTGAGCGCGGTCACCGTCCAAACGACCTCCTTCGGCACGACGAGGCCCGCCCCAAGCGCCACCGCTGACAGCACCGCCCCCGGAAGCCATCCGCTTGTCCAAAGCCCCCGCCATTCTTTCCATGGACTGTAGACGCGCACGTGAAAATCGTGGCGCTCGCGCTTCACCCGCCGCCAACCGGCGGCCAAGGCGAGCAAGGCGCCATAATAAAGGAGCGGCTGCCGCCATACCGCCGCAATCCCTTCTAGCCATTCAAGCCCCCATGTCGCCATCAACGTTCCCCCTTGTTTCGTTCACCGTTCTTTACCTTTTATTCTACCAAATGGCCGCGACAAATCCTATGCCTGCCGCCATCTTTTTTCCCATGTGGCGAAATGCCGTCCTTTTCGGCTTTCTTTGTCGAATCGCCACTAGTTTTGTCGGTCAGGAAGGAGTTCGCGCCCTCAATGAAAAAAAGATAGAACAAGAAGGAGAAAGGGAGGAGTGAAACGATGGAAATAAAAACGACCGATGTCGCCGCCCGTCTTGGTGTTTCACCGAAAACCATCCAACGCTGGGTGCGGAAGTATGACATCCCGCTGCGCAAAAATGAAGCCGGCCATTACTTGTTCGATGAAAACACGATCGCTTTGTTGGAGCGCGTCAAATTCGAACAAGGCGCGGCCTTGGAACGGCCTGCAGCCGCGCGGCACCCTTCCGCTGCAGCGTCGTTGCCAACCGACAACCAACCGAAACAAGAAGCGCCGTCGCCCACGCTCGACGTTTTGCGCCAGCCATCCTTCGAACCGGAAATCGCCCGCATCTCTTCGCGCCTTGATCAACTCGAACAGCAGCTCGGCCAAAAAGCCGACGACGTCGTCTCCGTTCAATTGCTGCATCACCGTCGGGAAATGGAAGAAATCACTGCCCGCCTCGCCGCGCTCGAACAGCTCGTCGCCCGGCTCGAGCAACAGCTGAATAACAAGCCGCCATCATCCCACGAACCGCCTCAACCACCAAAGCGAAAACGGCGCGGCCTCGGACGGGTGATCGGTCTGTTCGCCTAGCCGGTTGCTTCAGTTCCGGCCGCGCGGGTAGCTAACTGACCGTTGGCGGTGAAAGAGCAACACGCAAGCCAGCAGCCAATCGAAAAGGCCGGTGATGGAAGAAGGGAGTCTAAGGGCAACCTGACTTGCTCCATTTGAGCAACCTTGCCAACATACACGTCGAAACACTGGCGGTTGGGCGCAAATCAGCACGTTTCACCGGCCTTCTAACATACGATGAGGATTGAACAATGCCTATTCGCAACATCGTGTTTCAAAATGAAATGCTTTGTTCAGCTCCTGTCTTCCACATCTAATGAGGGCGCAAGAGAGGGTTCAACCAACTAGGAGGCACCCTCTGGCCCCTTTTTCTCTGCTGTGACCACCGTCAAGCATGAAGATGGACAAAGCGAGTGATTGTGGCCCAAATCATGAAGGTAGATAAAAAAGGGAAGCTATATAAGTTGCAATAAAGAATTTCCGAGTTTTCGTTGCAGGTTTCATCTAAATACAAGCCAATATCAGAGTAATCAGCGGGATGGAAAACAAAATGGCAACTTAATATATTAGGTTGTAATAAAGAATCTCCGGTCTCCATGTCCCATCTTATCACCTGACAAGTTGGCACCGTGACAAGAACGGCGAACAACGCCATGGAAAACAAAATGGCAACTTATATAGACTGTTTTTTCACCTTGATCCCCGCCGTCCTCCTTAGGCTTAGCGACCGCGGCTCCGTTTGGGGGACGGTGGTGGATTCTAATCGTTCTCCCGAAGGCTTCGGCCGGTTGAAGCGGGCTTTTTTGCTTGGCCTTCACCGCTTCTTTACCTCTTTCTTATCATTTCTTAATCATTGCTTCGTATAATGTCGGATGTTGCGATGATTTCGCTTTTCGAAAGGAGGGAAGCCAGACGTGGAACGGAACGAACGAAAGGCGCTCATCGCGGCATGGATCATCTTGGCGGCCTATCTGTCCCCTCTATATCTTCTCGGGGAACATGCCCATATTCGTGTCCATGACAACATGGATTCCAACATTGCTTGGTATCGGGTGCTGGTCCGGAGCGGCGAGCTGTTCGGCCCCATCGACGCCGTCATCCCGCAAGTGATCAACGGCCTGCCGCGCAACGCCTTTGGGACGGAATTCAGCGGCATCGTGTGGCTGCACGCCTTATTCCCTTCCATGGTGGCGTACGCGCTCAGCCAGACGATCACGCGTATTTTCGCTTTTTTGGGCATGTATTGGCTGCTTCGCCGCCACTTTTTGCCGAATCCGGAATCATGGCTGATTCGCGTCGGCGTCTCCCTCGCCTTCGCCCTGACGCCGTTTTGGCCGTCCGGGATGCTGAGCACGCTCGGCATGCCGCTGGCGCTATGGGCATTTCTTTCCATCCGCAAAGGGGAAGCGACGTGGAAAGAGTGGCTTGCGATCATCTTGCTTCCGTTTTACGCCAGCTTTGTGCTCGGATTTTTCTTTTTCCTCGCCGCGATGGGGGCGGTGTGGTTGTTTGACGGCGTTGTCCGCAGGCAATGGAACAAACGATTGTTCACAGCGATTGTCTTGATGACCAGCTTGTTTTTAGCCATCGAGTACCGGCTCGTATACTCGCTTGTCTTCGATGGCGAACCGACGAGCCGAAACGAATTTCTTTCTTCACGGCTCAGCTTCCTCCACTGTCTGCGGCTGACGCTAAAAAACTATGTGCTCGGCCATACGCATGTAATGACCGTTCACGGGCCGATCATCTTGCCGGTGCTTTGGGCGGCGTTTTTTCTCGTTTGGCGCCGACAGCGCGGACCATTGGAGCGGCGCTTTCTTTTGCTGTTTTGGTTGAACATCGCCTTATCGACTTGGTATGCGTTTTGGTTTTACAAAGGGTGGCAGCCGCTCAAAGAGCGGATTTCGCTTTTGAATACGTTCAATTTCGCCCGCTTCCATTTTTTGCGGCCGATGGTCATTTACCTTGATTTTGCCTTGGCCTTGCAAATCATCGCCAAAGAGCGCGCGGCGTGGCGGCGGCTCGTACCGATCGCCCTGACGTTGCAGTTGCTGCTGCTTGGCGGATTCAACGAGGAAATTCGCTATCGCCTCGCTGGCACACCATCGTTCGAGCAATTTTATTCTGAACATTTGTTTTCAGAAATCAAACGATATATCGGCAAGCCGGTATCCTCCTACCGCGTCGCCAGCGTTGGGCTGCATCCGGCCATCGCTCAATACAACGGGTTTTATACGCTCGATACGTACAACAATTTTTACCCGCTGTCATATAAGCGGCAATTTCGGCGTATCATCGCCAAGGAACTGGATAAAAACCCGGTGCTGAAAGACTATTTTGACCATTGGGGCAACCGCGTCTATTTGTTCTCGGCAGAGCTTGGAAAACATTATATGTTCACGAAACGATCGCATAAAGTCATCCATCATTTCGAGATCAACACAAAGGCATTCAAACAGCTTGGCGGCAAGTACATTTTTTCCTCCGTCCCGATCATGAACGCCCGCGACATCCATCTCCGCTTCTTGCGGGCGTTCACCGATCGACAGTCAGTATGGAAAATTTATGTGTATGAAGTGGAGTGAAAGGAGGCAAGAAACACATGATGGACAAACCATTGTTGGCCATCGTCGTCCCATGCTACAACGAAGAAGACGTGTTGCCGGAAACGACCCGGCGGCTGACCGCTTTGCTTGAGCAATTGCTCGAAGAAGGAGCGGTCGCCATCGGCAGCCATGTCGTTTTTGTCGATGACGGCAGCCGCGACCGGACATGGTCGCTCATTGAAGAAGAAAGCGAGCGAAACCCCTTCGTGGCGGGCATCAAGCTCGCGCGCAACGTCGGCCATCAGCGGGCGCTGCTCGCCGGGCTTGACACCGTCCGCGCGTACGCCGATTGCGCCGTGTCCATTGACGCCGATTTGCAAGACGATGTGGAGGCGATCCGCGAATTTGTGCAAAAATACCGCGAAGGATACGACATCGTTTACGGCGTGCGGCGCAGCCGAAAGACAGACACGTGGTTCAAGCGTACGACCGCCCAAGCCTTTTATCGGTTCATGCAGGCGCTCGGAATCGAGCTCATTTACAACCACGCCGATTTCCGGTTAATGAGCAAGCGGGCGCTCGATGAGCTGAGCCGCTACACAGAAGTCAATCTCTTTTTGCGCGGATTGGTGCCGCTTGTTGGGTTCCGCTCGACATGCGTCTTTTACGACCGTCATGAGCGATGGGCCGGGCAGTCGAAATACCCGCTCAAAAAGATGCTCGCCTTCGCCTTTGACGGCATCACCTCCTTAAGCGTCGCACCGATTCGCGCCATTACTTTGATCGGTTTTGCCGCCTTTCTCATCAGCGGAGCGGCCGGGTTGTACGCTCTCATCAGCAAATGGCTCGGACACGCGAAATCCGGCTGGACGTCGCTCATGATTTCCGTTTGGTTTATCGGCGGACTCGTGCTAATGAGCCTTGGTCTGATCGGTGAATATGTAGGTAAAATTTACCAAGAAGTAAAACGTCGTCCGCGCTTTGCGATCGAAACGACCGTCCAGCTGCCGCTTCCGGCAGAACAGAAAAAAACGCCGGCGCGCTTATAGAACAGAAAACAGCGGTCCCCGTGCGGCAGAAGCAGCCAGTGCGTTATATTAGCAACGAAAGAGGGTGTCCCGATCCTTTGTAGGGACACCCTCCTTCTCTTGCGTTGCTATATATACGGTTCTGCCTCACGATATGGGGCGCGCCTTTTCGCTCCCCCTCTTTTTCATCCCGTCCAGCCGTGATCGAATCAAGAGACAACGCCGGCCATCGCGCTTTCCCTCACGAGAGCCATTGATCGATGAACGCCTTTTTCCTCTCCGCACGACAACCCGGAAGCGGCCGGAGCGTGTCAGCGCGGAAAGGCTGTGAACTACCCGTCACCTCCGCTTCGCTTGGGGAGGAGGCTTCTAGCGACTTGTGCGCGTTCACCGAACGGGAAGCCCCACACAAGTCCCCTTTACGCTTTCCCTCGCTCCGAAGGCGTCCGCTCGAACAATCGATGACCACATCCGTCGGCGATCGCCAACCGACATTCCTCTCCCACCTACTCATTGGTTTTTGCCCTGTATATTCCCTTGAGGTGGGAGACTTCTGTCGGAAATTACGTTAAATCGAAAAGCGGTTTTCCCGCTTGCTCACCCGCGCCGGGCCGATGACGAAAACAGCACCTCCAGCGCCTTTTTGAGCTGCATGTCATGGCCAGGGTCGCGCACCGCCTCTATGATTTTCGCCTGCAACAGTTGCGCTGTCGTGTCATCGATGTGGCCCGTGACCGGCAGCTTGTTTGCTTTTTGGAAAGCTTTTACCGCCTGTTCCGTTTCTTTGCTGAAATAGCCGTCAGTGCGGCCCGGGTTGAAGCCAAGCCCTTTTAACATTTTTTGCGCATTGGCGATTTGCTCATCGTTCATATCATACTGAAACGGTTTTTCCACATGAAGCGGAGCGACGTGAAAGTAGTCCGGCTGAGCGACCGCGACGTCCGGCTTGATTCCTTTTTTATGAATCCAATGTCCGTCCGGGGTCAGCCATTTGTACAGCGTCAATTTGATGTTGCTTCCATCGCCCATCGGGATCGCTTGCTGCACCGTCCCTTTGCCGAACGTAGTCTCGCCGACGAGCGGATAGCCCCCCGCTTCCTTCATCGCTCCGGCCAAAATTTCCGACGCCGAGGCGCTGCCTTGATCGACAAGAACGACAATCGGGTACGGCTTTTTCGCCGTTAGGTCGGAGTAAAATTTTTGCCGGTCGCCGTCGCGTTCTTCGATTTGGACATACGGTTTGCCTTTTGGAATCAGCTGTTTTAACATTTCCTCCACACTTTGCAAATAGCCGCCCGGATTGCCGCGCACATCAATGATTAAGCCGTCAATGTGTTCAGCTTCCAGCTTCGCCAATTTCTTTTTAAAATCGGCCGCCGTGTTTTCCGAAAACGACGTAATTTGCAAGTAGCCCGCTTTTTTGCCTTGGTACGTTTTGATCGAGTCGTACACCGTCTGAATAGGAATGGCATCGCGGACGACTTTGACTTTCATGACATTTTTCGCACCAGGACGCAAAATGTCCAGCTCGACCGTCGTCCCCTTTTTGCCGCGGATTTTCAACACCGCTTCATACAAGTCAAGCCCTTCCAAGCTTTCCCCGTTGACGCGCAAAATCTGGTCATTGGGCTTCAATCCTGCTTTCTCCGCCGGTGAATTTTTGATGGGGGCGACAATCGTCACTTTGCCGTCAATCATGCTGACTTCAGCGCCGATCCCTTCAAACGATGAATCGAGCGATTCATTGAACTGTTCGGTCGTTTCCGCATCCATATACACCGAATACGGGTCGCCGAGCGTGTGAATCATCCCTTGAATGGCGCCTTCCGTCAGTTTGTCTTCATCGACCTTTTCCACATATCGATTTTTGATAAGCTCATACGCTTGACGAATTTTTTTCATTTCTTCATCATCGCCCGCGGATTTGGACAGCTCATCGGCCACAATCGTTGAAAGCGCTCCTTCCGGCGGGCGATCGGCCCACTGCAAGCCGACGTACGTGCCCCCTGCCCCGATGAGCATCGACAGCGCCATTAGCGCAGTCATTGTCGTTTTTTTCACGTCGTTTCCTCCTCACCCTGTCCCATATATGAAAAGCACCGCTTATCGCCGTGCCAAGGCTTTATTTTCATCATATGTCAAGCTTGTACCGAGTATGATACCATGCCGCCCATCCCTCTTACTAGTTTACATGCTCGCTTTTGATTTCTCAACCGATACAGAACGGAAAAAAGAGGCACCGCTCGCCCTTAACGGCGAACGATGCCGGTGCCGGCCGACATCCGCTCCACGCCGCCAAACGTCGTCACAGCTTTATGCCCCGTGCTGTCTTCATGTTGCAAATACCCCTTTAACTGACACAATTTCCATCTCTATGTGCGGGTGAGCGCCAAAACCAGCAAGCGGCGCGACGAAATCGTCGTTTCCCCCCCGCAGCGGGCCAAATTGAACGTTGTTCGGATCGCAATACTCGTCAAACGAAAAACTATAGTACGTTTTTAGCCAACCGTAATCGGCATGATAGCGGGATGAAGCCCGGTCAATCTGAATCATCATTTTCCTCGCCTTCATTGGCGCTCATTCCCAGCTTGCAAGCAGCGCCAACGCTATCCAATGACGAAATCATCGCCAAAATTCACCGTCCTCCAAGAAAAAATGCGCAACTGGCCCATCGCAAAGCGATCGACGAGTTGCGCCTCCCTTTTCATTTCAGCGAATTAGAACGCGATGTAATTGCGCGGGTCAACGGCGTTCGTCTTGCCTGGGTTCCACTCGCCGCGGTGAAGTTCAAAGTGCAAGTGCGGGCCGGTTGAATCGCCGGTGTTGCCCATGTATCCAATGATTTGCCCTTTTTGCACGTGCTGACCTTCGCCCACGAGCCGCGCTTCAAGGTGAGCATAAACGGTCGTATACAGTTGGCCGTCGATGATATGGCTGACAAAAATGACGTTTCCGTAGCTGCTAGAATAGTAGGAACGGAACACAACCCCGTCGGCGGCGGCAACGACCGGAACGACCGGAGCCCGCTTGCCGATATCGACTCCCGGATGGAAGTCCGTGCCGCCAAACCGGTACCCAAAACCGGATGTAATCGGTCCGTTGGCCGGACGGGTGAACGCCCCGCTCGATACCGGGGGGACGCTGCCGCCCGATCCTTGGTCAGCCAACGATGGTGATAAATATGTACGTGCCCGCTGCTTCGCGGCTTCCTCTTCCGCTCGCTTTTGCCGCTCCAGTTCGGCGAGCTGCTGCTTTACGGCTGCTTCTTGCTTGGCAATCAATTCGTTTTGTTCTTCAAGCGCCAACTGATGTTCGTGTTCCTCTTCTTCTTTTTGTTTTAAATCAGCCATCAATTGATTTTTCTGTTCCAGCTGACCGGCGAGGCTTGCTTGCAGCTGTTTGAGCTCCTGCAAGTCCGCTTGCAGCTTGTTCCGCTTTTCCGTCAGTTCGGTTTCTTTTTTCTCTTTGAGCGCTTTATCCGCCTCTTGCTCGCGGACGATTTGCTGGTCCGCTTCCATGATCGTCGTCACCGCGCTCATGCGGTCGATGAAGTCGCTGAAGCTTTGCGCGCCCAGCAGCACTTCCAAGTAGCTGATCGCTCCACCGCTTTCTTGCAGCGACCGAAGCCGCTCCTTTAAAATCTCATTCCGCTTTTCAATCCGCTCCTGAATTTCGGCAATTTCTTGTTTCAATTGGGTAATCGCTCGCTCTGTTTGGTCGATGTCAGCGCTGACGTTGCGGATTTTTCCGCTCGTCTCCTCAATAGCGACGTTCAGCTTCGCGATGTCATTGGCGACTTGTTTTTGCTGCGACTGGAGGGACTCGATGTTTTTTTGCGACTCACTAATTTTCCCCTGCACTTCCGACCGCTTGGAGCGAAGCGCGTCGATTTCGCTTCGCTTTTGTTGAATATCGCGAGAGCTGACGGCATTGGCCGCAGGCGGCAAAACGCCGAGCCCAAGCGCCGCGGCAACGGCGAGCGCCATTACGTTTTTCTTTTTCATCTCGCTTCCCCTCTCCCTGCTAAATTGGATTGTTTATACCTTCAAAAACTTGCGCACAGACATCACGCTTCCCCAGACACCGATGACAGCGCCAATGGCCAGCAGCAAAGCGCTTAGCTGCCAGATGAACGGGGAAAACGGAAGAAGCTCAAACAGCTGGAGCGCAAACTGATGCTCGTATACATGGTAGACGTTATAGTAGACGACCGCCAACGCCGTGATCGGAACGATCGAACCGAGCACGCCAAGCCACAATCCTTCCAAGAAAAACGGCCAGCGGATAAACCCGTTCGTCGCCCCGACGAGGCGCATAATCTCGATTTCGCGGCGGCGGGCAAAAATCGTAATTTTAATCGTGTTGGAAATGAGAAACATCGCCGTAAACAGCAAGCCGGCAATCAGCACCAACCCAACGTTGCGCATCACTTTTAGCACATTAAACAGCTTTTCAACCGTTCCTTGTCCGTAGTTCACTTTATGAACAGACGGGAGCGTTTCAATTTGCTTGGCGATTTTCACCGTGTCTTGCGGACGGGCGGCTTTGACGACATACACATCGCTGAGCGGGTTTTGCTGCTCAAACAGACGGAACGCCGTCCCTTCCTCGCCCATGCTTTTGATCAGCCGCTTCAGTTCTTCATCCTTCGAGGAATAACGGACATCTTTGACGTTGGGAATGGCTTCGATTTGCCGACGCAACGCGTCTTTTGCTTGACGGTCGGCGGTCAACTCGATATGCACGCGGATTTCGACATCATTTTCTACTTTTTTGGCAAAATAGTTAATGTTGAACATAACGGTGAAAAAGACGCCGACGAGCAGCAGCGTCACGGTGACGGCGCTCGCAGAAGCAAACGTCATCCAGCCGTTGCGGCCGAGACTTTTGACGCTCTCCCGAACATGGCGCTTGAACGTGTTAAGCGTCATAGCCGTATTCCCCCCTCGCCTCGTCACGGACAATTTTTCCGTTTTCGATGGCGATGACACGCCGCCGCGTCGCATTGACGATTTCCTTATTATGGGTTGCCATCACAATGGTCGTTCCTCGTTCGTTAATTTTCTCAAACAACTCCATAATCCCCCATGATGTTTCCGGGTCTAAATTTCCTGTCGGTTCATCGGCAATGACAATTTTCGGAGAATTGACGATCGAGCGGGCAATGGAGACGCGCTGTTGTTCGCCGCCGGACAATTCGTTCGGATAAGAGCGGACTTTATGCTTGAGACCAACGAGATCAAGGACTTCCATCACCTTTTTGCGAATGGCTTTCGGCGACTCTTCAATCACTTCCAAAGCAAAGGCGACGTTTTCATATACATTGAGTTTAGGAAGCAGCTTAAAATCTTGGAAGACAATGCCGATTTGGCGGCGCAGCAACGGCACTTTGTTATCTTTGAGCTTTGCGAGGTTCACTCCGTTGACCATGATGCTCCCTTTCGTCGGCTTCTCCTCGCGGTACATCATTTTGATAAACGTCGATTTGCCCGCTCCACTAGGTCCAACGACATAGACGAATTCTCCTTGTTTGATGCGGACATTGACGCCGTTTAATGCCACAACGCCGTTCGGATATGTTTTATATACATCTTGCATTTCAATCATCGTCATCACCTATTTTTCGACGCACTTGTTGTCATTTCTCGAGCTGTTTCGAACGAATCTAGCAAAATTTCACAAGGATTATTATAACACGATTTTCTTCTGTCGAATTTTACATTTATATTTCAAATAATGATAGGAAAAAAGTCGCAGTTCTGCAACCATGCCTATATGCGAAAACAATTGCTTGAGCGCCGGATCCTTTTCCATCAACGCCCTTCTGGAAGACGGGTGAAAAACCGCTTCTTCTCCTCGGTCGGTGAGTGAACACGCAAACAGAAGGACCGATGGGACAAGGTGTCTCGATTTGAGAAACGATATACGGAAACAGTATGAGCGAGAATCACACTCCTGCAAGCGCACGCCGGCTTTTACATCGGCGAGATGAGGAAACGGTGGGCGAGAATGCCTCGATTTTCCACGCTCATAAAAAAACATCGCCCTGTTCGCATTCGAACAAGGCGACGTCTCACTTTTTTCGCTCGGCGGCGATTATTTTTTGGCGGCCAGCCACTCGGCTACTTTATCGGCCTCTTCGCCTTTGATCACCCCCCCAGGCATAATGCCGCGGCCTTTGGCAATAATGTCTTTAATCTGATCCTTCGAATACTTGCTCCCTACCTTTTGCAAGTTCGGGCCAGCCCCTCCTGACAAATCTTGCCCGTGACAGGATGCGCAGTTTTGTTTGAAAATTTGTTCGGCGGACGCTGTCGTCTCCCCTCCACTTTTGTTGCCATTGTTTTTGTTCTCAGCGTTATCTCCTCCGCCACCACATGCCGCCAAGGTGAGCGAAACTCCGAGAAACAGCGCAGCCCATTTCCACTTCATGGTGAACTCCCCCTAAAACATTGGTTTCTCATATGTATTATAACCGATTTTTTCTCTTTTACGTACGCTGAAATCCCTCGCCAAGCACCTCAGCGGCGTTGGCAACAACGACAAATGCGGTCGGATCAATGGTTCGGACGATTTGTTTCAATTTCGTGAACTCCGATTGAGCAACGACGCACATCAACACCGGGCGCTCATGTTCCGTGTAACCGCCGTACGCCGGCAGCCGCGTCACCCCGCGGTCGATTTCGTGCAAAATGGCGCGCCGCACTTTCTCTTCTTCGTTCGTAATGATCAGCGCGATCTTCGAGTAGCCGAGTCCGACTTGAACGAGGTCGATCGTTTTGCTTGTCACATACAGCGCAATCAGCGCATAGAGCGCCCGTTCGATATCAAATACAAACGCCGCGGTCAACACGATCAAACCGTCGATCAAAATGACGCACATCCCAAGCGACAGCCCGGTATATTTATGAATGATTTGCGCCGCTAGGTCGGTGCCGCCCGTCGACGCCCGACCGCGAAAGACAATGCCAAGGCCAAGCCCAACACCGATGCCGCCAAAAATCGCGCCAAGAAGCGGATTCGTCGTCGCCGGCTCCATCTCTTTCGTCAAATAGACCACAAGCGGCAAAAACACCGTCCCCACGAACGTTTTCACGCCAAACTGCCGGCCTAATAACACGACGCCGGCGATAAAGAGCGGGACGTTGAGCGCCCATTGGACATACGCCGGCTCAATGCCAAACAGCGCATGCATAATCGTGCTGATGCCGCTCACTCCGCCCGAGGCGATCCGGTTCGGCAGCAAAAACACGTTAAACGCCACCGCGACGATCGCCGCGCCAGCGAGCACGTATCCATACTCCAACGCCGCCTCGATCGCCGGAGAAACGGTTTTCTCTTTTCGTTTCCGCATGCTTCCCCACCTTCCTTTGTGAGTATAGCATGCCCGTTTTGACAAGTAAATGACAGCCGATTAACGCGATATCGATCTACTATGCTAAAGGGAAAAAGGACGATCCGATGATCGCCCTAGCCAAAAAATACAAGCCTCAATACACATCCCCACGGTTGCCGATCGCCTCAATATAGATGATTCGTTCTTCATGATCGATACGAAACAATACACGATATGTTCCGATTCGCAGCCGATATAATCCATCCTGCCCCTTCAACTTTTTAATATCCCCCTGCGGTGGGATCGCTAGCAGACCTTGCAACCCAGAGGCCAACCGTTCTTGAACCTCTTTTTCTTGCCTAGCGATGAATTTGACTGCGGCCCTATGGTAAATCAACTTGTAGCCCGAATTCACGCTTGGCTTCTCCCCCGATGATATATCCTTCATCGCTTTGCAACTGCTGGCGCTCTTCTTCCGTCAACGTTTCTTCTTCATCTGTTTCGTCAATCCGCTCCCATACCATTCGTTCCTTTCTGGACCGATCAAGCAGGTACATCAAAAAATCGTACGCTGTTTGATGATCCGTTTCATCCAACCGTTCAATCAGTTCGTAAAGCACTTGTTTGCGCACCGCCAAAGCCATCGCCCTCCTTTTGCCTTTCGTTACCTTCAGCATACCACGGGGATGCAGATGCGTCAAAATCAGAAAAATGATTTTTGAAACGAAAAAGGACGATCCGATGATCGCCCTTTACTTCAACTTCGCGCGCAAATACGCGTCAATAAACACGTCAATCTCCCCATCCATCACCGCTTGCACGTTGCCAACCTCGACGTTCGTCCGATGGTCTTTGACAAGCGAATACGGATGGAAAACGTACGAACGGATCTGGTTCCCCCAGCCGATTTCTTTTTGCTCACCGCGCAGCTCGGCCAGTTCAGCTTGCTGCTCCTCGAGTTTCTTTTGATACAATTTCGCTTTCAACATATTCATCGCTTTTTCGCGGTTTTGGATTTGCGACCGCTCCGATTGGCACGTGACGACGATCCCGGTCGGCAAGTGGGTGATGCGCACCGCCGAATCGGTCGTATTGACGTGCTGTCCGCCCGCGCCGCTGGAGCGGTACGTGTCAATCTTCAGCTCATCCGGACGAATCTCGATTTCGATGTTTTCGTCCATCTCCGGCACGACTTCGCATGACACAAACGACGTGTGCCGGCGGCCCGAGGCGTCAAACGGCGAGATGCGGACAAGCCGGTGCACCCCTTTTTCCGCTTTTAAATAGCCGTAGGCATTCCGGCCTTTGATAAGCAGCGTGACGCTTTTGATCCCCGCTTCCTCGCCCGGCAGGTAGTCGAGCGTTTCCACTTTGAACCCTTTTTTCTCCGCCCAGCGCGTGTACATGCGCAACAGCATCGACGCCCAGTCTTGCGACTCGGTGCCGCCCGCGCCGGGATGAAGTTCCAAAATCGCATTGTTTTGGTCGTACGATTCGTTGAGCAGCAGCTGCAACTCGAACTCGCTGAAGTCTTTCGTCAATGTTTTCGCTTCTTCCACGAGCTCAGCCTGCAGCTCCTCGTCCGGTTCTTCTTTCAACAACTCGTACGTCACTTCCAAATTGTCAAACCGTTCCTGCAGCGACTCAAACTCGCCAACCAAATCCTTGAGCCCATTCACCTCGGCAATGACCGCCTGCGCCGCTTTCTGGTCATCCCAAAAACCGGGGGCGGCCATTTGCTCCTCTAATTCGCGAATGCGCTCCCGCTTCACATCGAGGTCAAAGAGACCCCCTGATTTCCGCTAATCGCTTAGCCATTTTCTCGAGCTCTTGTTTGATTTCCGCCAAATCGATCATGTTGTCCTCACCTCATCATGAATATCGTATGCCAATCATTCATCGTTGCCATGGAAAAGGGAGGTCGAGCCTCCCTTTATTATTTATAAACGGTCACACCGCTCTTCCGCAACAATGTTTATACTTTTTCCCGCTGCCGCACGGGCACGGGTCGTTGCGGCCGACGCGCACCGCCTTGCGGACCGGTTTTTTCTTCGGCTCCTCACCGTCTTCCTTCGGATGAACCGCCTCGCCTTTCGCCACTTCCTGGCGCTCGAGATTATACTGGATTTCCGCTTTCATGATATAGGTGGCGACTTCCTCTTCAATCGAGGCGATCATGTTTTCAAACATCGCATACCCTTCCATTTGGTATTCGCGGAGCGGATCGACCTGCCCGTAAGCGCGCAAATGGATGCCTTGGCGGAGCTGCTCCATCTCGTCAATATGGTTCATCCATTTCATGTCAACGGCGCGCAAGACGACGACGCGTTCAAACTCGCGCATTTGTTCGGGCGGAATTTGCGCTTCTTTTTCATCATAACGCGCTTTGACTTTCGCCCAAATGAGTTCGATCATCTCTTCCGGCTCTTTGCCGCGCAAGTCGGCTTCCGTCACATCGCCTTCCGGAAGCAGATGGGCGTTGAGATAATCGACGAGCCCTTTTAGGTTCCACTCTTCCGGCAAGTCTTCTTTCGGGGTATGAGCGTGGACGACGCGCTCGATCACCGATTGGATCATCTTTTCAACAATGCCGCGCAAGTTGTCGGAATCGAGCACTTCGTAGCGCTGGCGGTAAATGATTTCCCGCTGTTCGCGCAGCACATCGTCGTATTGAAGCAGCTGTTTGCGGGCATCGAAGTTGTTGCCTTCCACCCGTTTTTGCGCCGACTCGACCGCTTTCGTCACCATTTTGCTTTGAATCGGCTGCGAGTCGTCCATGCCAAGGCGGTCCATCATGGCCATGAGGCTCTCGGAACCAAAGCGACGCATCAGCTCGTCTTCAAGCGACAAGTAAAACTGCGACACCCCCGGGTCGCCTTGGCGTCCGGAACGGCCGCGCAGCTGGTTGTCGATCCGCCGGCTTTCATGCCGTTCCGTGCCAATGACGGCTAATCCCCCGAGCTCTTTGACCCCTTCGCCGAGCTTAATGTCCGTCCCGCGCCCGGCCATGTTCGTCGCGATCGTCACCGCGCCTTTTTGCCCGGCTTGGGCGATGATTTCCGCCTCTTTCGCATGGTTTTTCGCGTTTAAGACGTTGTGCGGGATGCCGCGTTTTTTGAGCATCTCGGACAGCAGCTCCGATGTCTCGATCGCCACTGTCCCAACCAGCACCGGCTGCCCTTTCGCATGGCGGGCGGCGATATCTTCAACAACGGCGCGGAACTTCCCTTCCATCGTGCGGTAAATCAAATCCGGACGGTCTTCGCGAATGACCGGACGATTCGTCGGGATGACAACGACGCGCATGTTGTAAATGTTGCGGAACTCCTCTTCCTCCGTCTTCGCCGTCCCGGTCATCCCCGCCAATTTTTCATACATGCGGAAGTAGTTTTGGAATGTAATCGTGGCTAAGGTCATCGACTCGTTTTGAATCTCGAGCCCTTCCTTCGCCTCGATGGCTTGATGCAACCCGTCGCTGTAGCGGCGGCCGTGCATCAAACGCCCGGTGAACGGGTCGACGATGATCACTTTGCCGTCTTGCACGACGTAATCAACGTCGCGCTGCATCGTCACGTGCGCTCTAAGCGCCAGCTGAATGTGGTGGTTGAGCGTGACGTGTTTCAAATCGAACAAGTTATCGATGCCAAACGCCCGCTCAGCTTTGTTCATCCCTTCCTCAGTGAGCTGGACGCTTTTCGTTTTTTCATCGTATGTGTAATCGACGTCTTTGCGCAACGTGCGCACAAACGCGTTCGCCTGCACGTACAGCTTTGTCGACTTTTGCGCCGTACCGGAAATGATAAGCGGCGTCCGCGCTTCATCGATCAAAATCGAGTCGACCTCGTCAATGATGGCGTAATAAAGCGGCCGCTGCACAATATGCTCCTTATAGAGGACCATGTTGTCGCGCAAATAGTCGAAACCAAACTCGTTGTTCGTCCCGTACGTGATGTCGGCGTTGTACGCCGCCTGCTTTTCTTCGCGCGACATGCCGCTCAAGTTCAAGCCGACAGTCATGCCTAAAAACTCGTACAGCTTGCCCATTTCCGTCGCGTCGCGCGTCGCCAAGTATTCGTTGACCGTCACGACATGCACGCCGCGCCCTGTCAAGGCGTTCAAATAGACGGGCATCGTCGCCGTCAACGTTTTCCCTTCCCCGGTTTTCATCTCGGCGATGTCGCCTTCATGCAAGACAACGCCGCCCATAATTTGCACTTTATATGGGTACAAGCCGAGGACGCGCTTCGCTCCTTCGCGCACAACAGCAAACGCCTCAACAAGCAAGTCATCGAGCGATTCGCCTTGCTGATAGCGGGCTTTAAACTCCTCGGTTTTTTGCCGCAGCTGTTCATCCGACAATCGCGCCATCTCCGGACCGAGCGCATCGACTTGGTCAGCGATTTTCTCCAGTCTTGCCAACTGACGCTTGTTCGGGTCAAATACGTTTTTTAAGACTCCAAGCATAGGAAACGCTCCTTATTTTTCATGGACTCACTTCTTCATCATATCATTAGACAGGGATCGGTGACAACTGTTGTACAGGCTTAGAGAGGGGCATGTCCAAGAGGAGGGGATCACGCCTTGGACTGAAGCTGCTCAATCGCCGCTTCCGCATGGTGAAGGCGCCGATTCAGCGCATCAATTTCAAAACTTTTCTCCTCTACTTTTTCATGAATTTTGCGCAGCCATAGTTGCACATCATCCACAAGCTGCGTTTCGACGCGATGAAGCGTTTCTTTCACTTCCGCCAACTCCGCTTCTACACGGTCTAATCGTGCTTTCACCTCTCCCATTTCTTGTTCAAGCCGGCTAATGCGCTTGTTCATTTCATCGACGCGTCCTTCAAGCGCTTCAACACGAGTCGTCAGTGAACCCATTTGCCCACTCATTTCTGCTAAACGGCCATCGATCTGCACAAAACGCTCATTCATTTGAGCAAAGCATTCGTCAATCCGAGCAAACCGTTCATCAATCTGAGCAAACCGTTCATCAATTTGCGCAAACCGCTCATCAATCTGGGCAAATCGCTCGTCAATCTGGGCAAATCGCTCGTCAATCTGGGCAAATCGCTCGTCAATCTGGGCAAATCGCTCGTCAATCTGGGTAAACCGTTCGTCAATCTTCGTGAACCGTTGGCGAGTTTCTTCTTGAAACGCCAAAAATCCTTTTTCCATGTTATCCAACTTGAACAATATTTGCCGCAGCAGTTCTTCCATCGTTCTCCCCCTTTTGCTCTGTTCACACATATTATAGCATCCCCTGCCAAAAAAAGCAGGGGATGCGTATAGAAGAGTGGTTCAATTCGCCTCGATGAGCCCGTATTTGCCGTCTTTGCGGCGATAAACAATGTTCGTCCGGTTCGTTTCCGCGTTCGTGAAAATAAAGAAGTTGTGCCCTAACAAATTCATCTGCAAAATCGCTTCCTCGCTATCCATCGGCTTTAAGCTGAAATGTTTCGTGCGCACGATTTCAAATTCATCTTCGCTCTCGGCCGCGCTAGGACCGTTGGGCACCGGAGCGGTCGCCTTCATTTCTTTTTCGCGGTCGCGCAGCTTCCGGTTCACTTTCGTTTTATGCTTGCGAATTTGCCGCTCCAATTTATCGGCCACTAAATCAATGGCCGCATACATATCGTTATGGCGCTCTTCAGCCCGCAGCAACAAATGCGGCATCGGAATGGTCACTTCGATTTTTCCTTGTCCATCATTATATACTTTTAAATTGACATGCACATGCACGTCGTCAGTCCCCTCAAAGTAGCGGCCCAATTTCCCAATTTTTTTCTCCACATAGTCGCGCAAAGCTGGCGTGACGTCAATGTTTTCCCCGCGAATGTGATACATCATCGCTGACCACTCCTTCTCTGTACAAACTAAATAACCCTTTACATCATTTTATTACCCTGTGATCTCCGCCTCCAATCAAAAAATTTTCAGGAGTTTTCGGAACTTAGAAAGACTGCCATAGAAGTGTCGGTTTACATTTCAAACGGAATGATCATTATGAATGGAAGTCCTATTTTCTCTTATCATAGAATCGCCCGTCATATGTCTCAACATATGCAAACGTATTTTGATAGGAGCGCTGCAGCCTTCTCTTCTGATGCCATCTTTCCCAATCCGCTTTTATACTCTCGTATAACCGAAACAGCCCTTGCTGAATATCCCGTTCCATTTCTACGATTTTCTCTGCCTTCTGCCGGTTTACGTTTTCACATGATTGCTCTTTTAATCTGCTGATTATTTTTTCCCTTTCCGCTAACAAGTGCTCCACTTTGGCTACTTGTTTGTCACGCTCATCCACCGGATGCTGAAGAACCGCCAGCAAGCGTTCTGAACAAAAGACAAGCTGCTCGATCAAATCCATTAAACTTGATCTCCCTTAAACTGTTTTTGGCGCGTTAAACGAATAACCTCTTCCCATGTATCACGGAACTCGATCACAAACCCTTCGACTTCTTCAACAATCGAAATATCGTTTTTGATGTTCGCTTCAATGAGCCGTCGGTTCATATACTCGTACATAACCATCATCTGTTTAGCCACTTCGTATTTTTGATTTAATGTCACCATAAGTTCTTGAATAATTCTTTGCGCTTTTTGCAAATTTCTATTGCGCTCTTGTACGTTTTCCTCACTCATTGCCTGCTTAGCTTTCGTTAAAAACTTCAGGCAACCGTTATACAGCATCAATGTTAGTTCACCCGGTGAAGCAGTGCTCACACTGTTTTGTTTGTAAACTTGATGAAATTGCTGAGTAGTCATCTATTAGCATCTCCCTATATCAATGATCATCAATATCCCACTTACATCCCTCGACCAAATTGCCCCATAAGAAACGCTGATTGCTGATTTGCTCTTTGAATGGCTTGTTCCATTGCTGTGAATTGTCTCCAATACCGGGATTCAATATCCTGAAGATGTCGTTGAACATCTGAGATTCGATCTTCAACATCCCTTAGCTGCAAACCAAGAGAATATTGATTTTCTGTATAGGTCGGTTTCCCAGCCTTTTTTTCAATATTGGTCATCATCCCTTTCATTGTATCACGAAGTCGTTGCACGATGCCGCGGGTATCAGAAGTGACCTGACCAGTGTTTGGATCTTTGCTAACAACGCCATTTTGCGTCAATGTTTTCGCAACCTTATCCACATCACTTTCGAGCGCCTTTCGCAACTTGTCATAATTAATCACCAGTTTTCCGCCGCTCGAAATCTCACTGGTTGTAGTAATTCCTAATTCAGAAAGAGTGTCAATACCATTGCTACCGATTCCATCTACCCTACTGTATAAATCACGACGCATTTGCGACAAGCCAGTTGAAATGATTGAATCTCCCCGAAGCAATCCGCTTTTCGCTTTTTCTTCCCACAGCTCAACTTGCTTTTCCGTCATTTCCTTTTTTTGTTCATCAGTAAGTGGCGGGTAATCGCGATAACGCTTTTCACGGATTTTATCATTCAATGCGCCAATTAATTCATTGTATTTTTTTACAAATTCTTCAATTTTGCTGATCATGGCATCCATGTCAGTCGAGGAAGCAACTGTCACAGGAGTAGAAGTTACTGCTTTCAATGTATACTCTATACCGTTAATGGTAAATGTATTAGACTGCCTTTCCATTTCTAGTCCGTTCAATGTGAATTTTGCGTTTTTTCCTCCATTGGCCAAAGAAGTAACACCAGAATTGCCGTTTTGGTCATTTCCGATACCAAAACCGAAAATCGTCGCAAAAATATCATCGCCTGTCGCCGTTTTCACATAAACCTCTGCTTTATCGACATCGGTGCTGTCCAATGTACCAGTTGCCCGAGCAGAAATTCCAAGTTTTTTGGAGCCGTCATCAAAAATCGCATTGATATTTAAACTGGATTGATTCAGCTTCTTCACAACATCAGCGATCGTATCATTCGGGGAGAACGTTAGCTCTTCCTCTTTATACACTCCGTTAGCTTGCAGCGCAACGATGGTGATCTTCGTCTCTGCCGCTAACCCTTTTTCGCTTAGTTTGGTGGCCAAAGACGCATTTCCCACTTCCCCCGAAACACCTGTGGCAGCCATAGCCAATTGGGAAACGGTGATCGTATTGGTTGAATCATACGATGAACCCAAAGCTTTCACACTGACAGCCGCTTCGTTTGATGACGTCGCTGTTTTCTGATAAAAGGTACTGGACAACGTAAAATGATCAAATAAATATTGATCGAAATCCGCTAATTTTTTGTTGATTTCACGATATGCATCACGCTGCCACTCAAAAATTTGTTTTTTCTGATATAATTTGTTAAGAGGAGCACGCTCTGCCTTCATCAAATCATTGACAAGCTTATCAATATCCATTCCACTTGCTAAACCCCCGACTCGCATCATTTCCATTCCACTCACCCCTTTTTAAATTTTTTCATCAACAATCATGCCAAGAAACTTTTGCATCGTATAAAACGCGTCTAGCAATTTTTTCGGAGGAATTTCCCTTATCACTGTTTCGGTGTCATCATCAATGACTTGCACATAATACTGGTTTAGCTCTTCATGCAGTTTAAACTTAAGAGAGCGGCTATGAATTTCTAGAAATTCATTTAACTTTCTAGTAATTTCTTCGACCTTTTTCTTCGATACAGGCGCTTCGTCATTAGCCTCACTCTGTTGCTCCATCATTTTTTGCATCAAAACTGAGCCTTCCTTGGATAGGTGAGGAATATACACATCATGCACCGACAAGGAATTTTCGATTTTCATCCTTCTCTTCCTCCTGTACTCTTTTGCTACTGTTTATATCGGTTCCTATTGCGAATATTTAAAGTTTCAGCGAAAAAGTCGATATATAAAATGAACAGACCATTAGAGAAAATGGAGGTGAACTTATGAAAATACAAAACCAATCTGCGATTGTCTTTTCCACCCACCGCTATCAGCGAAATGTCACGAATTTGACCAAAACACTGGAGAAGCTGTCCTCCGGGTTACACATTTATCGTGCGAGTGACGATGCGGCAGGATTAAGCATTTCAGAAACATTGCGAGCGCAAATAAGAGGTTTGGCCCAATCACAGCGAAACATGCAGGACGGCCTTTCCGTGTTAAAGGCAGCCGAAGAAGGACTGATGAACGTCAATCACCTGCTACAACGCGTGAGAGAACTGGCAACGCAAAACGCCAATGATACACTTGACGGGAATGACCGCGCCGCCAGTCAAAAAGAATTGGATCAGCTGCTCCAAGCCATTGATGATACTGCAGAAAAGCTCGAGTTCAACACAAAGAAAATTCTTGGCGAAACCATACCGCTAACATTACAAGTCGGGGCCAATCCCGGTCAAACCATTACCGTTGACATAGTAGATACAAGCACTATTAGTCTTGAGCTTAACGGAGCAACGCTATTAACGCGGACAGAGGCCGAACAATTGATCACAAAGGTGGACAACGCGCTAAAAAAAGTAACAAATCACTTAACAAAAGTCGGGGCTGATTACGAAGCGCTTGAACATCATCTGAACAATACGATGTTAAAAGAAACGAGCTTAACCACATCGGAATCGATGTTGAGAGACACCAACATCGCCCGCGAAATGATGAACTACATAAGCGGGAAAATTCGCCAACAAGCGGATTACCTTCTCATTTCTCATATGAACCGCAATGTGGAGGAAACGTTAAAATTACTGATGTAATCATACGACAAGGCTGTCTCAAGAAGTCGTTTGAAACGACGAGTCGAGACAGCCCTCATTTTTACAATGTCCTGCTTATCTGCCGCTGCCTAATCAGTTATCATCAGCGAAATATTCCGATTTTAGGAAATCGAAAATGAGAGACACAGGACGAGTGCACATTTTCTCTTTCTCACAAGCCACCAAACCAACACAACGGCACTTTACTGCTCTGCTAGCGCATTGACTAGCTTAGGCTCCACATGTCCTAACTTTCCATCTAAATAATGATCAACGATGTCGTTATGAAAAGTCTGGTAAATCAGCCTTAAATGTTGTGGTGTCCAATCAGTTGCTACAAATAATTTTCCGTTGGATTTTTGCGGCACGTAGTTAGGTACCTTGCCACTTTGAAGCCTTTTTAATATTTCAACAAGGTCAGCCGCCACCTTTTTCACCGCTTTGCATGCTACATCATGAATACCATCTCCATACTCGAGTTTAGGTACCGAGTGGTGAACAATATCTCCCCCATCCAGTTTAGACGTTAAACGATGGATCGTCATTCCCGCCCAGTTTGGCCTTAACATGTAAAACGGCCAAAATAGCGTTATATTTCCACGATACCAAGGGGAAAGCCCGCCGTGTATATTCCATGCATAATCAGGCAACCTGTCAATTACATGGTCATCAATTTTATGTACGCCATACGTCAGTACAACATCGGGTTGTTGTTCTTGTAACCATTGAAGCATCTTTTCACCATTCAACTCAGATTGATGAATGACCAATGTAGGAATATCACCCAAAACTTTTTTGTGTTCA
The DNA here is from genome assembly GCF_001587475.1 of Geobacillus sp. B4113_201601. Taxonomy (NCBI): domain Bacteria; kingdom Bacillati; phylum Bacillota; class Bacilli; order Caryophanales; family Anoxybacillaceae; genus Geobacillus; species Geobacillus sp. B4113_201601. The sequence continues at coordinate 67,905 of NZ_LQYX01000094.1, read as the reverse complement.
CCAAAAAAAGCGTACTCTGCCTCTTCCCGTTCACGAAAATGACGAATAAAGTTTTCGCGATCAATCGGTTCCAACCCTTCTGGAGGGGCAGGTACAAAAGCCTCTCTCTCTTCAATCATGTGGCCATGTAGCAACCCATTTTCTAACAACGTATTAGCAACATAGTAATGACGAGGATGAGAACCCGACAAAAGCACTATTTTCATACAGATAAACTCCTTTTTTCGTAATATGGACCTTCTAACAATCCTTTCCTTTTTAGTAACTGAATCATATCTACAAAATCATGGAAACAGTAACCTGAGATTTCGGCAATATCCAATAAAGAATGCTCACCATCAGAATAATTGAGCAAAGTCAGTATAACATTTAATTGTTTTCGTTGGTCCCTTTTAAAATTAGTAGACGCATCTCGATTTAAAGGGGTGTTCATATCAGGATATAGGCCATGTTTATCCAATTTTACTTCCCCAAACGGATTCACATTCACATAGTAGCCATTCCATTCTTGGATTTTTAAGATTCGTTCAATCTCATCAATGCTGTCTACTATTTTTTCAATCGTCATGACCTCTTTTGTATCCAACGAATTATGGTAGCCATCATATTGTCCATAAACCATCCTAGCAAATTGTCCAATCGGCAAATTAAACCCAGGAGAACAATATTGCCTTTCGTCCGATCCGTTAATTGGTGTAAACGGTCGTACAACAATATCCATTTCTCCTGTTGACATCAAGTAGTCTACAATTTTATTAATTGGAGCATTTTTGTTTCTTGATCTTTTAAAACTTAAAGGATAATTTTTTCCACCCAAACATGTTAAAACAAAGCCTGAATAAACATGTTTACGTAAATGTTCTCCAAAGCGATGTAAATATGCAATTGATCCAATTGTTTCAGGGACAAATACAAAGCGATAAGTAAAGTTTCTTTCTTTCCATTTTTTTAACCGGTTGTACAAGAAAGCAGCTACTAATGGTCCGCTTAATTCATTATTCGCCATTGATGGATGACAAATATAGGTACTAATTAAAATCTCCTTATCCGATTTCCCCGGCAAAATGGCATGTGCATAATTTAACTCACCATTTTTCAGTTCACTATCTATAAATACATGATAAATGCCTTGCTTTAAACTTTTGAATTGATTGTAGGACATACAAAATCCCCAGCGCTCTTTATAATACGATGTCACATACGGAATTGCTTCTGGTAAATGAGGAATAGTGTGAATAAATGGTTTTAATTCTTCTAAGGACATTTTTTTATTAACAGGAATACTATAATTCAAAACGTGTAGATTATGATTTTTCATATTTACAATTTCATTACCTTCTTCATCTTTAATCCATGCTTCCCTAATCACCCATTCCTTAGGTATTTCCCAATCAAATACCTTTGTACCCGTTTTAACAGAAAACATTTCTAATGGAATATATTTTTTTAAAATACTAATTGTCTTTCTAACACCTTCACCCGTTATACTTCGAGTAATAGGGAACAGTTCATCAAACAACTGATCGATCAATTCATATTCCTTATTCATGGTATGCTCCTTTCGCTGTAAGCGAACCTAGATGGCTGGTGATTTACTCGTGGATATGGCTTTGCCCTCTCGTTTCTCAACTAGAAAAACCTTATTGCATCAGTCCTGTTTTTCACACGTTCTCCATTCATGAAGAGAATCAGCGGCTTTTCACCAGCCTCCTAGGCAACAGCTTACACGATGGTTCTTTTCACCGCCTCAATGACATCATTCACATCTTTATCCGTCATTTTTGGAAATATCGGCAGTGTCAATGCTTGTTCATACCAATGCTCCGCTTTTGGACAAATCCCTCTTCGATACCCCAACTTTTGATAGTAAGGGTGCCAATAAACCGGAATGTAATGTACATGAACACCAATGTTTTCGGCGCGAAGACTCTCAAAAATTTCTCTGCGGCTGCGTTTTAGTTTATCCAATTTTAATTGAAGCACATACAGATGCCAGCCGGATTGAGTTCCTTCAAGCTGCTTTGGTAAAATAACAGAATCCATCGTTTTCAACGCTTCATTATACATGTTGGCAATTTCGCGGCGTCTTTCAATAAAACGATCCAACTTGTCCATTTGTGAAAGCCCTAACGCCGCTTGAAGATCCGTCATCCGATAGTTATACCCTAAATCTACCATTTCATAATACCAAGGGCCTTCATCTCGTGACAAATTATACTTTATAATGCCGTGCGAGCGAAATCGTTTTAGTTTTTCATAATACTCCGCTGAATCGGTTACGATGACTCCGCCTTCTGCTGTTGTCACCGGCTTGACAGGATGAAAGCTAAACATCGTCATATGCGCTAACGTTCCGACTTTACGCCCTTTATACTCAGCCCCGAGAGAATGGGCACCATCTTCAATGACGATCAAGCCGTACTCATTGGCGATCTCCATGATTGCATCCATATCAGCTGGCTGCCCGGTAAAATCAACCGGAATAATCGCTTTTGTATTTGGCGTAATATGCTTGCGTATTTCTTTCGGATCAATGTTGTACGTCCGATCATCAATATCTGCAAATACAGGTTTTCCCCCGCAATAAAGAACAGCGTTGGCAGTAGCGGCGAATGTAATCGGCGTCGTAATCGCTTCATCCCCCTCGCCAATCTCCGCAGCAAAACAAGCGCCGTGAAGAGCTGCCGTTCCATTTGAAAACGCCACGGCATACTTCGCTCCAACATAATCAGCGACTTTCCGTTCAAACTCTTGAATTTTTGGCCCTTGGGTTAAATAGGGAGACTTTAGCACATCTACGACTGCTTCAATATCGTCATCCGTAATCCATTGTTGTCCATAGGAAAGGAAAGATTCCCTTTTTTTCATTGTTCCACCTTCATTTACAACAATATATCCCAGCTTAATGGTGTTCCTTTTTTTACATCTTTCTTCACCGCTTTTCCAAGAACTACATCATAATATTTGGGCGGCAATCCATGTCCAGGCCGAATGGCGCGAACATTCTCTTTTGTAATGAGATCGCCTGCCTTTAAATCCTCTGCAATATAAAGAGAACGCCGATGTTCAAGGGAAGGCTTTTCGGCATTAGTAGGACCGTAATGGATCATACCTAGGCTGAGCCAAGCCCGTTCTGTTTCTTCGACAAGCATTTTCATTTCATGAGGCTCTAGCGAAAACGCAGCATCCACCCCGCCTTCTACACGGGAAGTGGTGAAATGTTTTTCGATGACTGTTGCTCCAAGCGCTACCGCTGCTACCGCAGTGCCAATCCCCATCGTATGATCAGACAATCCCACTTCAACTCCAAATAATTGTCGCATATGTGGAATCGTCACAATATTCGAGTTTTCTGGTGTCGCAGGATACGTACTTGTACATTTCAATAATATAATTTGATTATTCCCTTGTGAACGAACCGCTTGAACGGCCTCATCTAGCTCTGCAACCGTAGCCATTCCTGTTGAAATAATAACCGGTTTCCCTGTAGCAGCCACTTTTTTAATTAACGGAATATCTATATTTTCAAACGAAGCGATTTTATAAGCCGGCACATTTAATGTTTCTAAAAAATCCACTGCCGTTTCATCAAAGGGAGAGCTGAAAGCAAGCAATCCGTGCTTTTTACAACGTTCAAAGATCGCTTCATGCCATTCCCACGGAGTGTACGCTTCTTTATACAGGTTATATAAAGATTGGCCTTTCCAAAGATTCGTCTCACTTTCGATAAAAAATTCACCTGTATGAATATCTAAAGTCATCGTATCAGGGGTGTATGTTTGCAGTTTAACCGCGTCGACACCTGCTTCCGCTGCAAGATCAACAATTTTTAACGCCCTTTCTAAAGATTGATTATGGTTGCCCGACATTTCGGCGATGATGAATGGTTTGCGATTGATACCAATCCAACGATCTCCTATTCGAATACCGTCACTCAAGATGTGATCCCTCCAAAATAGCTTGAACAACTGGATGAACCATATATTTTACTTTGTTGCCCAACAATTCTAACGCTTTTTCACTCATATATGCAAGTTCATCAGGTGATGATATGGCTCTATTCAATATATCGGCATAATCCATCACTTTTACATCCCTATACCAACCTAAATTCCAAACCGCCCCGTATTCAGCTGTATCTTTCACCGATTGTCTTTGATTCTCAGCAACTATGGTAACAATGGAAGGAAGACCGAGAAAACATCTCTCCCACATCGTCACTCCACCAGCTCCGCAAGATAAATCCGCCTGCGCCATGAGTTCAGCGAGATCATTAATTTGACAATGGTAATTGATGTTCATTTCAAGGCACATTTCCTCGATTTTCGAACGTTTTGGATTAGCTTTACCGACGACAACATCCACTTTCACAGGTGTGAAATGCAAATCCCGCAAAGCCTGCAATACTTTCTCCGTTTCATTCGTTGGATCGCTGCCGCCAAAAAACAAGAGTAGCCGCCGAACTTGTCCGTTGCGAATCGGTGCAGATTGTCTAGCCTCCTCAAATTCTGGCCGCAACAACAAATATTTTGGACCTAAAAACAGACGGCAACTAGACGGCACAAGTCCATGATACCGCTGTTGCGCCTGCCGGTAATAGTTTTGATCCAACAAAATATCACATTCATGAGGACGGTTCGCTAAATCATCAATTACCATCACACGCCTAACATAGGCTTTCACGTTTTCTTCCCAGCGGCGATCAAGCTCATAATGATCAACAATGCACCAATCGATCGGCTGAGGAAATCCTCGCACTACGTCAATCGTCCATTGGGCGTCCATCTCTTGCGACAATGGTCCATCATAAGTTAGACGGAACACAGGAAACCCTCTGCTTTCCACCTCATCACAAAAATCCCCTACTCCCACTCTCATCGCAAAATATACAGCACAACCAGCTTCTTTGAGCATTCTCGCCAATGTCAAACAGCGCATCACATGACCGGTGCCGATCACAAACGACGAATCAACACGAAATAAAATATTCATCGTCCTATTCGCCTCTATTTCTATTTAAGCCATAAAATGTTTGTGATAAATAACAGTCTCAATGATTTTTTTTGCTCTTGCCAACCAAGTATGCTTTTCTATCACCTTTTTCCTCCCATTTTCAGCGATTTTTTGCAACGTTACTTTATCGTCCAAAAATGACTGTATCCTATCATAAGGATATGAAGTAAAAGAATACGAAAGAAGGTCCTCTCCGTCTTTAAATTCACTTTGTAAGAATAGATTGTTGTCTGTCAAACTAACGGCTCCATGTAGCATAGTCGTAAAGATTCTCTCGTGACCACCACGCATTTTACACCACCGGCTTTTGCTGAACATGCGCGTTGATCAGTGCCACATCCGGATGATGAAGCAAAAAACGAACGACCTCGCGTGAACGAACAAATCGGTCTCCTTTGAAATAGTGGGCAATTGCCCTACATAATTGATAATCTTCTTCGGTATCGAGTGTGATGCGCAACTGGGGATGCTGAATCTCCTTCGGCGCTTGAATATATGTACGCTGAAATTCATCGGGAAACTCATACGCATAATAAGTCACGTGCTCGCGATGCCGCGGCTCTTTCCCATGGTGATATATATATTCGAGCGCTGAAAATGACACCATTTCAACGACTAAGCCACGCGGCAAATCTCCTTCTACAATCACAATATCAGCTGGTTCAACCTCCATTGCTTCAATAATTCGGTCCGCAAGTTCATAATCAACAAAAGGGCAATCCGCCGTCACACGAATCACATAATCAGGCTGATAAGGCTTTGCGCATTCATAATAGCGCGCTAGCACATCATCCTCCGATCCGCGGAAGCACCGAACGTGATGCTGTTTGCACCACGATTCAATCACATCATCCTGCGGCAGCACAGAGGTTGCGACAATAACCTCATCTACCTGTTTCACTTGCTGACATCTGGAAACAACATAGTCTAACACCACCGTCTCCCCAAGCGGCATCAATACTTTTCCTGGCAAACGGGACGACCCCATGCGTGCTTGGATGATGATTAAAGTTTTCAAGGTTATCCCTCCCCTTCCCTAATATCGATGATCAGATCGGTTGGATACCTTATTTGTCTCTTTTCGGTCTCTGAACGAACAAAAGGATAATCATCTAAATTTTTTCCTTGCGATTCAAGAAAAAACCAGTAAAAACTATCCAATCCGACTTCTATGCTTAACGTAGAAGCCCCGCCAAAACGACTATTGCACTCTATAATATGAAAATCTCCTTGATTATCCATGATCACTTGCATTACAATATGACCATATAATTTCAAACATTTAGCAACATCTCCGCACATACGTTCTAATTTTTCGTTTTTTATCGTTGTTGTTACTTGCGATTCCCCGTTTACGACATTGTCCCTTGTTCGCGCTACTACTCCTTTAACGTCTCCTGTACGGGTGATGTAAAGATCAACACTGATTTCCATCCCTTGAATAAACGGTTGGAAAATAGGTTCTTCTAATCTCTTAGCGTGCAATACTGCCTCTTCGCTTGATAAATTGATCCCTATGCTTCTCGCTCCAGATCCGTAACGTTCTTTGACGACATAATGATCAAATTCTAATTCTTGAACCGATAAGGACGTCGGAATCGCTGGAAACCCATTTTCAGTTAAAACTTTGTAAAAACGCAGCTTATCAAGACAGGTTTGGACAGCTTCTGGTTCAGAGACCATGACGGAAATCCCATGTTCCTTCAATAATCGACGATAAAAGGAAAAATAAAGAAGCTCACCGTCTCTTGTCGGGATCAAAAAACCAATGTTTTTTTTCTTACAAAACAAAATAAACTCTTCAATTTTCACATCTTCCAAAGAAGGCATTTCCCAAAATTCATGAACAAAATATCGACCGATACAACTCGGATTTATGTCGGCGCCAATTAAAGCCATAGAAGAATTCATTTTTCGCATCGCCTGCTGAATAGCTTGCAACATCGGTATTTTTTTTGAAATACTAGTTACTAATACATTAATACATACCACCCCTTTATTTTTCGCATCTTATGTAATCAATTCGGTTAATGAATAAATCAAATCATCCGCCTCATACTCTCCTGAAAGCCTCGTTTGCATATGATCACCAACATCACGAACGATACGAACCGTTCCCATTCCCAGTTTTCTAGCGGTAATAAAATCTTTGTTTGGATTATCCCCTATATATACACAATCGCCAAAATCTAAATGCAAATATTCAACCATTTTTCGATACGGAGTCTCGCTAGGTTTCCAATGTTCCTCCCCCAAATCACCAGTGACAATAATATAGTCAAACAGCTTTTCTAGATGAAGCGCCTTCACCTTGGCCCATTGCATTGTTGAATCTCCATCAGTAATAATCCCTAGCTTTTTTCCTTTTTCTTTTAAATAGAAAATTAATTTTTGCGCATCATCATATAAGGAAATATTAGGTGTATGTCTGCGATAAAGACGAACTAAATGGGAAACATCTATATCGATATTTAACTGTCTACATACTTCATCAAACACTCGACCACGACCATTTCTTTTCCATTCAGCAATAAGCATTTGATAAATCCCACTTATATCCATATCCGACCGATAGTTCGCGAGCTCATTTGCCACAACCCAAAATCCCGATTTTACGTAATCGTGTTCGCAATATAGGGTATCGTCAAGATCAAAAATGTATCCACTGTAAACCATAAGTCACCTCAAGATGATACAATTAACTCGTGAATATCAAATAACGAAAATATCATTTACAGGTCAATCAATTTAACAACTGTAGATGAGCATTTTTCATTACAGTCATTTCCATGCCCTAAGAGACAAACAGGGTACCCCTTAGGCGACATGAAGCTGTTTTTTGATAACATTAATAGGAATATCTTGATCAGCGGTGTTGCAAATGAACTCAACTAGGCTGTGTCCTTTCCAAGACAGAAGAAGCTCTAGGCCGGAAGAGAGGTCTTGTTGAGATTCCGCGATGCTGGATACGCAGGAAAATAGCACCACGGCCCCATCCCGTTTCACCGTCCGAACGTGGCGAACACGGGTAGCACCTGACTTCAGCCAGTCTTTGGCCTGCCGGATCGTCCAGTGCTGGGCATCGTCAAGCAGGATGTCTTCGTCACCCAGCTCCCGGTTGGTGTCGAAGACAACATGGAA
>NZ_LQYX01000094.1:329-59714 GCF_001587475.1 Geobacillus sp. B4113_201601 | reverse complement strand
TGATCCGCCTTCCAAGCCAGCAGCACCACCGCGTCATCAAGACCGTTGAGCGCGCCTTCGTAGCGGTAGACACGATCAAGCTCGTTCCCCACCGTGACGAGGCGGGTGTCGTTGGGCGCGATATAGCGAGCGAACTCCTTCGCTTGAACGGCGATGCCTTTCGGGTAGAGAATCCGGTTCGTCTTGAGCATCGCGATGACATGGAATCCTTGTTTCAGACAGGCTTCCCTAGGCATTTGGAACGGGTACCACACATACATCGGTCGAGCCTGCTTCCCTTGAGCGAGGAAAGCCTCTCGATCACTAGGTCGATCTTGCTTCTTCCCGCCGCCTTATCGACGAAACGCGAACGGAAACGCTTGCGTGAACGTGTGCACCATCCGCCAAACAAGCGAATGCCCCCAGACGGATGGGTGATCGTTGTGAGAGAAATGCCAGTCACACCCTTGAATGGCGCGGGCAGCCCGTGACGAAGGCTTTGTTTTTTGGCAAATGGGATCATCCATCGAAACAAAAAGGGGTTGATTCCCTGTTTGGCGATTCGCTGGATGCGCTGAAGGATCCATGGCTGGAGTTTGCGAAGCAACGCCTCTTCATCCCAAGGGCTTCTCGTGAAAAAAGGGCTGAGCGTGGTTCGATGATTACGGTGAAAACTCCAGTACCCGACATCCGTCAATGTCCCCGAACATCCCTTGGTACAGGGCGTCGACAAGATGAACGAGATGCTTGATGACCGGCTTCGAGAAATCAAGCGCCAACCCTAACGTCATGAAAAACTTGTGGATTCGTTGATGATGTGCTCATCGATTCCTAAGACATGAACCTCCTTGTGGGTAGTTTGAGCACATCTATTTTACTCAAGGAGCTGGGTTCATGTCTCCTTTTTTGTTTGGTTGTAAATTTATGTTAGAAAATTTGCTCATCTACAGTACAGTTATTTAATTAACTCTTTATCTCCTTGTATGATTTGATCCCTCAACAAACGCTTAGTAAACTGAAGTTGTTTAATTTCTTCAGCGTTATTAATAATCCGAAGATTTTCAGAAGCATCAAAATATTGAGGTTGATATAACAAAGCTTCTTGTAAAAGTTTTTTAACCAAGGAAGTATCCCTATTAACCCAGTAAGTTGCAACTGCTAAGTTATTATATACTGCAGCATTTTTATATTTCATTTTACGAGACATATTAAAGCATTCATATGCAGAGTCCCATCGATCTACCATTCCATATAAAACACCTTCATAGAAATATTTACAAAATAATTCGTAATCATTTAAATGTTCCAATTGAATTTTTGCCATAAAATCCAGACCACTATAAGGTTCTTCTTTAGTAATGCACATAATTGCGAATGTTAAACGAATTTCTCCTTCACGAAAACCACGAGTTTTAAAAAACTGAAATAAACTATCAAAATCATATTTATTTAATATATATTTGGTTGCTTCATATGAATAAAAATGATTGGAAGATAAGCTTCCCTTGTGAACCCTAACCTGTAGTAAGCTTTTTCGCAAAAACCCCACCTTTTTATCAGCCATTAACATGCGCAAAAACCAATCATAATCTTCTGAAGTCCTCAAATTTGTATCAAATAAAATTTTGGAGTCAAACTTTATCAAACAAGCGCCGGAGAAAAAATAATTTCGTTTAAATTCTTCTAACAAAATGTTGTCTCCTGTCAAAAAATGAGGAATTCTCATAGACCTACCCAAGGGTTTTCCTGTATGATCAATCATATCAAACTCAAATAATAAAATATCTAAATTCTTTAACACCATTTCTCGATACGAATCTTCCAACCGATTTGGATATTGAATATCATCAGCAGCAACAAAACAGACATACTCAGCGTTTGCATAAGCTAATCCAATATTTATAGCCTTGGAAATTCCTCTGTTTGATTCAAGATTTACGATTTTTACCCAAGGATACTCATTTTTATATTTTTCCAGAATCTTTGCTGTTCGATCTGTACTACCGTCATTTACAACAATGAATTCAAAACCATCGAAAGTTTGAGATAGAACGCTATCAATAGCTTCAGCTAAGTATTTCTCTCCATTGTAAACTGGCATAATAACAGAAATTATAGGTTTTTTCACTCTCAAACACCCTACCTAATACAAGTATTTAATTATAACCTTGTATTTGTTGAGCCAACTGTATCGCTCTAAGTCCATCCCATCCTGAAACTAGTGGATCTGACTCACTAACAACAGCTTCAACAAAACGATAATTTTGCAGATATAGAGGCTCATGATTCGGAACATAAACTTTCTCTACAATGTTCTCCTGTCTATATGTTGCTTCTCCAAACTGTGTCTGTAAGTTTGTTCTACGATGAATATAGATATTTCTAGTTAAATAATCTGCATAGATATAAGATCTTAAAGTAGTAATTGAAATCGAGCGTATCTTTTCTTCTGTTACCCTACTTGAAGTCACAGCAATCATAATCCCAGACATAGTTTCCGCTAAAACACAAACATGGTCAGCCGATTCTGGTCGATGAATACTTTTCTTTAAAACACCTTTAATGAAAATCTCTTCGTTAAATAGATAATAAAGTAAATCAATGTCATGGATCATCAAATCAAAAATAACATCTGTATCTTTGATTCTAACATCGTAACTACTTAATCGCTTTATATCAACACTAATAACTTGATCATTTTGAATAATTTTTTTTAATTCCATCACAACAGGATTAAAACGCTCTATATGACCTACCTGCAATATTTTCTTATTTTGTTGAGCCAACCCAATTAGTTCCCTAGCCTCTTTAACGGTAAGAGTAATAGGTTTTTCAATAAAAACATGCTTATTCTGCATTAGAGCTTGTTTTGCTAAATCAAAATGAGTTGAAGTTGGAGTTACTACAAAAACCGCATCAGATAGCCCGATTAATTCATCCATTGATGTAGCCGGTATAACATTATATTGCTCTGCAACTTTTTGCGTTAAACGTTGAGAAATATCGTAAACCACATTCAATACACCTATTTGTGATAGTACCCTTACATGATTCTTCCCCATTTGTCCAAGACCGACTACACCAACATTTAAACCCTTATTATACCTTTTCATAATTTCCGCTCACTTCCTTCGACAAAAACTCCACCGCACTTTCTGTGAAAATCCCACGCCGACAAGCGGCGATTTTCATCCCCGGGTGGAGGAGCAGATCCGCTTTCCATGGGACTTTTCTCAAAAAATCCATATGCTTTTCTCCATCACTGGCCCCAAAAAATTTCTCCGCTTGTCTTCAATAACTTTTTCGCTAAATCTCATATTATTATGTTGTAAAAAAGAATTTCCGATCTCCATGTTCCGTCTTTATCACCCGACAATCTGGCGCCGTGGAAATAAGATCCAATAATTCTATGTGAAACAAAATGGCAACTTATTATAGTGATGTTCTCTTTTAAACTAGAAAAACAATCATACTTCTTCCACTAACATACGTAACTCCTCCACCGTCAACCATTCCGTATTCGTATCACTTGTATATTTAAATCCTTCCGGTAAATATATTCCATATTTTTCATATTCTTGTGGACACCACGGAAACTCAGGGATAATGACATAATAATTATCAAACTCAACTGTATGTCTGGCATCATCTTCGGTAATCATCGTTTCATGAAGCTTTTCGCCCGGGCGGATGCCGATGATTTCAATTTCTGCTTCCGGTGCGATTGCTTTTGCAAGATCTATCACTTTCATGCTAGGGATTTTCGGAACGAAAATTTCCCCGCCTTTCATCCTTGCAAGGGAATCAATGACAAACTGAACACCTTGGTCAAGCGTAATCCAGAAGCGAGTCATCCGTTCATCTGTGATTGGCAGTTTCTTGCCTTCAGCTGCCATTTTTTTAAAAAATGGAACGACGCTTCCACGGCTCCCAACTACATTTCCATAGCGCACTACGGCAAACCGCGTTTCCTTTCCGCCGACATAAGAGTTGGCCGCTACAAATAGTTTATCGGACGCTAGTTTTGTCGCACCGTATAAATTGATGGGGGCCGCAGCCTTGTCGGTACTTAATGCAATGACCCGTTTTACTCCACGGTCAATCGCCGCTTCAATCACGTTTTGCGCACCGTAAATGTTGGTTTTTACCGCTTCAAACGGATTGTATTCACATGCAGGCACTTGCTTCATCGCTGCGGCATGAACAACATAATCGACGCCATCAAATGCGCGATATAGACGATCTTTATCTCGCACGTCACCAATAAAGAAGCGAATTCGTGGATCCGTACATTCCTGTGCCATTTCATATTGTTTTAATTCATCACGGCTAAATACAATCACCTTTTTTACATCATAGTCTAGTATTTTTTTTACAAATTTTTTTCCGAATGATCCAGTTCCTCCGGTAACAAGGACTGTTTGATTCCGCCAAAACTCCATCGCATAAGCTCCTTTGAAGTAAAGTGAATTTTAGCATTGGTTGATGATGCGTTGCAGTTTTTCTTTAAAATTGCATGTCATAAGATATTCGGACTGTGACACAATTTGAGAGATATGAACGAAAGGTACTCCTTGAATAACAGCACCTTTTTCTGCTGTGTTTTGAAAAGTTACATGCTGCGTTTCGGCGACTTTTCGTTCAAACCATCTTCGATAAATCGATAAAATGGTCGTCGTTTTCACAATTGTTCCATCATTCGCTTGCACAGACAGCAAGTTTTCGTTTGATGCTACATCTATCCCTGATGTCGAATGTAAAGCATGACTTTTGTTTTTGCCGTAAGCCAAATCTTGCCCCGCCAACACAATTTCAGAGAATCCCATTTTGATTAATAGATCAAGCGCTGCTGTCGCCACAGATCCCCCGGTATCGACGAGAGGAAAATGTTTTTGGCGAGCATAACGCTCGGCTTGAAGATACCCTTTTTGAAATGCGATCATTCTCGGTCCTTTATGATTTGCTACAGCGAAATGACAGGCGGTGGACAAATACAGTAACGTCAATGTATCGTCCAAGCCCTCTAATTGTTGGCAGACAAATTCTTGCGGATCTGTGATTATCACAGCATCGGGAGCAATGCGGTTTGCTTTAAGAACCTGAAAAGCCGAGCCAACTGATAAAATAAAATATTTGTTCTGCAGCTTTTGTAAAGAATGGACCACTTCATCTAGTGAAGGGCCGGCCGATACCAATACCGCTTTTTGATCATTAAATTTAGCGAACAGTTTTCCTACATTTGGATCCATACATTTTACATTTTCTTTGAAATTACGCTCCATTAAAGCTGAAAATCGCTGAAAGGACATGTCTTGAATTTTTATTTCTTCGAAAAACCATTTTAACGGATAGGTTGGCGGCAAGGCTTTTAACCAAGCATTCGGTATAATCCATCTAGTGTGCTGCTTCGCCAACTCATTCAATGTACGAATCACAGTTTGTTCTTGGTCAAGGAAGAAAATTTCCACATTCGGATGCGAAAATATATAGGATAAATCCGTATGTTCAGCCACTTTTTGGAGAATAGACAAAGAAGGCTCCAAAACGACTATCTGTTTATTCGGCTCTTTTTCCAGCAATTTTTGCACATGGTATCCGAGCCCAAGCCCAAAAAGACAGTAGTGATTGGTGTCTCTGTCGATTTGCGACTCGATAAAACGCTCGGCCTCTTTCCATGGATCGTAGCGACTATACAAGTAATGGCCGTTCACTTTCATTGTTGGCGGCCCTTTTTTGGATGGATGAATCTCCACCTCAATCGGCGTTTCAGCTACTGTGTTATTGATTGCAGCAAGATTGCGGTCTGGAACAGTCAATTTTCCTCTTCCTTCTGATAAAATCGTTCTTTCGCTGCCTCTTCAAAAAAAGGCTTGATTTCATATTCAAACATGTCAGCAACAATGATATAGTCTTGGCGTTCCAAGCCATCATTGATTTCAAGCAAAAATTCGTTAATTTGGTTCGGATTGATACGAATATCATATTGATGCTGCTGCATCAATGCCATGACCTTTGTCAGCCAAACAACTCCTTCGCTAAACTGTGTGATCAGCTGCATCGCTTCTCCCACTTTATCTTCGCGCAAATAGTCAGCGATCATTTGCGTTCCTGCCGCCACACGCTCAATATATTGATAGAAGCTATGTTGAGTTTCGTAAATGAGATCCGTCATCTTTCTCCCTCTTATCCATCGAATGAATTTGACTTTTGATTTTCTCTTTTAGTTGCATAAAATGAGCTTTTGAATCAAGGGCAGCTTCTTGCAAACGTGAATACAAGTCCATGGAGCGAGTGTATACTCGTTGATACATTTCTTGTTCTGTTTCATTTTCTTTCGGCAAGTAATTGGTAAACGTATCGACAACGATAGGTTGAGTAATGAACGCCATGATTCCTTCATCGAAGATCGTTTTTAGCTGTTGATCAATCTTGTCTAGCTTCTTTACTATTTTAGCATCAAACCGCGTATCAAAACCATTGCTTTTTAACAACAACAAAGCTTCTTCGGCAAGACGGCGCACTTTATCATGCAGCTTTATTTCCTGTTCAACCCGAACAAGAAACTCTCTCCATGCTTGAAGATCCCTATGCGGGTATGCATCGATAGCAAACATTGGTACCTTTGTAGTTATGTCTACATACTTATTGCAAAACTCTCGAAAAGAAAGTTGCTGGTAGCCATCTAGCTTCGCTCCGCCTTCGGTGCAATTGTAGATCCTCTCAGGATGCGACAACGTTTGTAGGAGCTTTTCAAAATTATGCTTCATGGTTAAGAAAGCATAATCTGTTAAAACTTGATCGCCATAATACCCCTTGATATGGAACATTCGTCTTTCTTTTATATAGGCTTCGTTTATTTCCATGAAATTCCTATTGTTTTCTGCATGAGTTTTGTTATCGGTATAGGCCAAATCCTGACCGATCAAAGCAATAGGCCCATTTGAAATCATATAAGCTATATGTAAAGCAAAAACCGCGACGGAGGCGCCTCCTAATACATCATCTATTTTTTTATTTACTAATTTTTGTGCATATTGTGTTAAACGCTCATCGAGGCTGGGGATAAAAACAAATGATCTTCGCTTGAACTTCTCTCTGATTTTTTCATGATTCGATAAGGAATATATGATGCTTGCTTGTTTCAGCTCTATGGCTTCAAAATGCCTGTAGTTGTTGATGCCTCCATCAATTGTCACGACAAAGTCAGGTTCAAGATCGTATTGAAGCAAAGAATTAATTGTCGATCCAGAGGAAATGAGCAAAATATGATTTCTCACCTTTTTTAATAAAGGGATTTGCTTTGTCAGTGACGGACCGCCAGAAGCAACAACCACTGGCACGTTATAAAATTGTTTCAAACATTGTAATGGCACATCATCATGTGCATAAAACAAATTCAAGGTAAAATTCTTTTGCCATTCCTTCGAATAGCATTTGAGCGTATTGGTATGGACTTGGTGTATGTAAATGCGATCTTTGACTGTTTTTAATAGGGCATGATAGTCACTTGGACAAATTTTGTCATAATTAGGAGAACAAATCACAGCAACTCGATTACCGAATGTATTTCTAAGCGCTTCGTAAATATGATCAAAAAGCTCTTGATCGCTCCCTTTCATCAAAATGCACCGCTCGACTTGGCCGTTTTCTTCCAAATGGTGATCAGCGATCCACTCGATGGGCTCAACGACAATGAGAAATTCTTCCTCTGTCATTTTTTCACTTAGCGCTTTTGCAATATATCCTGAACCGACGCCGAACAAAATATGAAGATAATTCTTTTTATAATGGCGTTCGGCAAATTGGGCAGCTTCTCGAATCGGATCATACTTGCTGTGCAGATAATAGTTGTTGACTTTATAAATCCGCTGTCCGCTTTTAGCAGTTTCCTCGATGATTTCGTACTTTTTCAGCTTGTTGTCCATCATTAGCACCTCACTTATATTATCGGCTGTTTCTTTCTTTTCTTAAATACGTGCAAAGACAAACTTTTTATGGAAATTGTCAAGCTGATGGCGATGAAAAGGAGGTTGAGTCAAAAGGGTGTCTGTCTTCAAGATCAACTTCTAGGGCAAAAAAGTTCGTCACCATCAGAAAGATGAACATACCTTGGCACATTTTTTCGAATTCACGTATGTTCAGGAGATAGTCGACTGGGATTGGCAACACGTGCAGTGAACGGTGAAACGGTTAGAAGGCCGGTGAAAAAACGCTGATCCTCTTCATCAATGGGAGAATACGTGAAAAACAGGTTTTTCTCATTGAGAAATGACATTGTAAGGCCGCAGCCGCGATTACGTCACCAGCTTCTTAGAGCGAAGGGGGCGAAGTGAAACTGAAAAAAAGCAAGTGCATACGGATGAACGATCTATTGGAACACCTGTCTTTGGAAATGAATTCTGAGGACGAGGGAACCCTTTTTCTTAACTCGTGTTTTCAGGATTGGCGCAATGTATCGTGCGACAAAAGCAGTCCATACGTGTATATAGCAACGAAAGAGGAGTTTCCCAATCCTTGTGGGACACTCCTCTTTTCCTTGACGACAATTATCGGAGTAATTGAAGCACTCCTTGCGGCTGCTGATTGGCCTGAGCCAACATCGCTTGCGCCGCTTGCATTAAGATGTTGTTTTTCGTGAATTCCATCATTTCTTTCGCCATCGTGCGAACATTTGCTTTCGCAAATGACTAGACTATCTCTTCACCCGCTAGCTTACCGCTAGTGAGGGGCCGGGCACTTCGGGGAATTCAGAACGATGGAAATTCCGCTCCCCTACGGACTTCATCACCATAGCGAATGCGCCTTAGGTGGTATGCCCTAGTCGTTGAACCTTCTCCACCCTTTCGGGACAGGAGCTTGGCTGCTGGTTGCCCAATCCTTTGGCTTTTCCGGCCATCACGTCTGCCGTTTCCAGCTCCGTTGTGGCGCCAAAGGCTCTAAGGGGGTTCCAGCAATTCACCCGGTCATACTCCTAGCCGTTTCCAGCTAGGACGACTGTGCCTGTCGCCGCTTATGCAGCTAAGGCATAATCAACGTCGCGAATACGGGATTCAGCAGCAGACAGATTTTCCGCCGTTGCCCCGAGGTTGTTGATCGTATGCTCCAGACGATTTTGAACAGCCCCAAGCTTCGAGCGTTCTCTCGACACTTTTTCAATTGCATTGTTAATTTTCGAAATCGCGGCATTTGCGCTTGATGCCTTCGTTACGCTTAACCCGTTTACCGAGAGCGCAGCTGCACCCATATTGGCAATTGATAATGTGATCGATTGGCCGCTATTTGCCCCGATTTGGAACATTTTCGCCGAAAAGCTACCATTCAGAAGTTTTTGCGTGTTGAATTCCGTGTTATTGGCGATACGAGTAATTTCCAATGAAAGAGCACTAATCTCCGCTTGGATTGCACTACGGTCAGCACTTACGTTCGTATCGTTTGCGGCCTGAACGGCAAGTTCGCGCATGCGTTGAAGGATCGCATGTGTCTCGTTTAACGCACCTTCAGCGGTTTGGATCAACGAGATGCCGTCTTGCGCGTTTTTTGATGCCATTTCCAGACCGCGGATTTGGCCGCGCATTTTTTCAGAGATGGCAAGGCCTGCTGCATCGTCACCAGCGCGGTTGATGCGGTAACCCGAAGACAGTTTTTCCAAGTTTTTCGCCGCTTGCGTGTTGTTGAATGACAGTTGGCGATACGTGTTTAACGCAGAGATGTTGTGTTGGATTCTCATGTTCCTTCCTCCTTGAATCGTTTTTTCTACATCCTTGTAGAAATTTGACAGGGGCGGCCGCTTATTGTTCCCTGTCTACATTTTTAATATCGGAAACATTTATGGAATGTTTAGTGGTTTTTTTATTATTTTTTAGTTGTTGCAGCAAAATTGCTTGAACATTGGCCGCCAGCTTGTTTTCTTTTTGGATCGCTGCATAGATCTCTTTTCTGTAAATGTCGATATGCTTTGGTGCAATAATGCCGAGTTTGATTTGTTCTCCTTCGATGGCAAGCACTTTAATCTCGATTGAATCGCCAATCATGATCGATTCATTTTTCTTGCGGGTGAGAACAAGCATTATTTTCCCTCCTTCCCGCTCACCTCGGACAACGGAAAACGGATCGGATAGACGCTGTCATGAAGAATGAGCTGCTTTCCTATTTTTTCTTTCACGTTAATAACGATTGGCGCTTTTAAGTTAATGGTGGAATGAGCAAACGGCTCTTTTAGCGTCATCATCGTATATGTCAAGCAATCATCAGGAGAATTCAATTTCAGCTTTTCAATATCTTCTTCTGTTAAATCAAACGCATAATCGGGGTAGAAAGAGAATGGATAAGCAATGACAAAGCCGACATGGCCGTGATGAATCGACTGCAAAATCGCAAACGGCGATTGTTCTTCTAATGGCAAAATGACAAATTGTTTTTCTTCTTCAAATCCAGGGATCCCGTTGGGAAAATGGATAATTTGTTCTTCATTTATTTCAATTTCCCCGAAAAATTTTGATGTTATTTTCATAGCAAAAAGCTCCTTTCTCATTTTCGCAAAAAAAGCGGTACATCATCAGTACCGCTTTTTGTTAATATTTCACATCCATTTTGATAGTTGGGTATTGAATCATATAGGCAGAGACGTTCCCCGGCTTGTATTCATGAATCGGTCTATTTACGTTTGCCTTAATGATTGGCTTATTTGCATCGATTTTCATATCCAAATAACTTGGTTGATAGCCAATATCTACACTATGAACAGATGGAATAAATGTTATTCCAAGTTGTTTATAAGGATGGAAGCCTTTTTCAGCCGCCATCGCTGCAATGGCATTGCCTCTATTTTCAATCTTCATGAGCTGGTCTCCTTCCTGCGCGCGGCGGGCAATGCCTTCCAACAACGCTTCGCGGCCTTCCTCTGCAAACTTTCTTGTAGAATCAAATGGATCAAGCAGCCCCATATCTCTCCATGCTTTTGACTGATCAATCGTCAACCGGGCCGGTTGAGAGTCGATTGTGAGCGTTGCCGGTTTCTGTTCAATGGACAAGTCGGCTTTCGGCTGCTCGATGTGCTGGATCGGCTTTTCCATGTGTAAACCAAGAATCGCTTTTGTAGTGTGAATTTGTATTTGCGGGAAATTCATGTTTGCTCACCCTTTCCGTTTGTTAACGGAGAAAATCAACCAATGTAGGCTGAATGATGCGGGCGCCCACACTTAAAGCAGCGCGATGCACGCTCTCTTGGGTAATCAAGTCGGTAATCGCTTTTTCGTATTCGATATCTTCATTGTTGGACATTAATTTTGTCGCGATTTCTTCTTGAGTGGCTAAGCGGTTTTCCATCATTTCCACTCGATTTTGTTTGGCACCAAGCTCCGAACGGGCCGATAACAAAGCGTTTTGTTGCGTTTCAATCCGGCTTAAATAACCTTCAATCGCTTTTCCGTTGCTGCTTGGATCATTCAAAGCCGTTTTTAATTGATCCAGCATCCCGATCATCCCGGTAAACAATGTTTTCCCGTCAATATTGACATCTAACTTAATCCCGCCAAACACCTCAATCTCCACATCGCCTTGATTGCCGTTGACTGCAAAGCCCGGTTGCCCTGGGTAGCCGATAAATAACGGATTTTTCGTATCAGCTCCGTTAAAAATATATTTATCCCCGATTTTCGTATTGGCGATATCAACCACGTGCTTTTGAATCTGATCAATTTCATCAGCGATTTTTTTGCGATCTTCTGGGGTAGCTGTGTCAGTCGATGCTTGAACAACAAGTTCTTGAATGCGCTGTAAAGCGAGCCCGACTTTATCTAATGCATCATCTGCGCTATCAATCCAGTTGCGAACTTCTCCAATATTGCGTTGATATTGCTTGACACGCGCCAACTCTTCTCGGTAGGCTATTCCCTTCATTGCCACGACCGGGTCATCTGAAGGACGAGTAATCTTCTTTCCTGTTGTCAATTGTTCTTGATATTTTCCAAGCCGGTCATAACTGTTTGATAAGTTGCGAAGCATATTATTGGCCAGCATAAATTGTGTCACTCTCATCTATCGTTCACCTACCTTCCAGACACACCCATATTATTAATGATTTTATCGAGCATTTCATCAATTGTTGTAATCATGCGGGCAGCGGCATTATACGCATGCTGAAATTTAATCATATTGGTCATTTCTTCATCCAAGGAAACAGAACTAACTGATTGACGGTTATTATCCACATAAGCAGCAAGCGTCTCAGCGTTCGTTTTCATTCTCTCCGCTTGCTGTCCATCAACCCCTATTTTGCCAATCAATCCTTGATAAAATGTTTGTACCGTTCCGCCAATAATGGGCACGCTCACCGTCGCTCCGTTTCCACTCGGCAGAGGAGCTAACCTGTTCGTGATTTGAACGTCTTTTATCATGGATAAATAAAGGGCATTATTTCCATTACCTGACTCCCCGCTCTTTGCAGATGCAGCTATTTGACTAAGATCATTCACAATGACATCTGACACTTTAATCGAACCTGCCGCCCCTTTTCCTGTCGTATTATCGGCGTTTAGCTCAAAAAAATCAATTCCGTTTGAATTGTTTAGACCGTACCCTTGGCGATGTTGAGCATTGAATATAGCGGCGAAAGAATACGCCATTTTATCCAGGTCGGCAAGCATATCCGGATAGTAGCCTTTTACATTATCACGATTAGGACCATAGCCATATAGCTCAATCAATGATTTAATTCTACCGTTCGCTAAGTTACCGAAATCGCTATCGCTTATTGTTGTGATGGCTCCACTGGCGCCTTCAATTTGTATTTTGGAAACATAGCCGTCCGGGTTCGTACGATCGTTAACAGGGTTGACGGATGGTTCAACAAATAATTTGGAATAGCCATCTTTCGCCACCACTTTTATTGTGGACCCATCTTGATTGACTAAAGAAATCTCATATACACCTTCTGCAATATCAAGAGCATTTCCGCCAGAGGGAACGGTTTCCACCTTTACCTGAAAGTACTTTGACAGTTCATCCACAAGAGCATCGCGTTTATCATAAAGATCATTAGGTAAATACCCATTGGGTTCGACAGTTTTGATCTGGTCATTTAGTTCGCTGATCTGCTTCAAAATTGAATTGACTGCCAATAAGCCTGTTTTAATTTCTTGTCCTATATCCGTACGAATTTGCGATAAAGAAGTATTTAGATAATGAAACGATTCTGCGACCGCTATGCCGCGCTGGCGCACGACAGCACGTGCTCCCTCATTTTCAGGATTGGCACTTAAATCTTGCAAAGATTCCCAAAACTGTGTCAACGCCTTGCCAAGACCAAATTCGCTCGGTTCATTCATAATCTCTTCCATTTTTGCAATAGTTTCGGAACGAGCGCTCCAATAGCCTGATTTGCTTGCTTCATTGCGATATTGATAATCTAAAAAGTGATCGCGCACCCGCTCAATCGACCCCGCTTCGACCCCCGTCCCCATCTGTCCCGGAATTTGCGGGCGGTTCATGGACGCTGGAGGGTACGGCTCGCTTTGGACAAAGTTGACGCGCTGACGTGAATAGCCGGGCGTGTTGGCGTTGGCAATGTTATGGCCGGTCGTGTACAGCGCCATTTGCTGCACGGCCATGCCGCGCTTGGCGACTTCCAGCCCGTGAAATGTTGATCCCATCGTGCTCCTCCTTTTCCCCTTCCATAATGGGGTGTAGTTTTCTGTTTAGCGGCTCCAGTTGCTTTCCTTTTGGCCGCCCGTCGGATCGTTGCTATGCTTTCGAATCAAAGAGTGAACGCGCGCGCTCGTGCGCGGCAGCGTTCTGATTTGGCGCCGTATAGGTCACGTTGGGCGGCTGCGGCAGCCATTGGTCGAGCATAAGCGTCACCCATTGCAGCGACTGGCGGATGAGCTGCCCGTTCAGCTCGTTGGCCGCTTGAAGTTCGCGGATGACGGCAAGGAGCTCGTCTGCCAACCGTTCGACTTTTTGCCGCTCCTCCCCGCCTATTTTCGGCAGGCAATCGGCTAATGATGGCGGATTCTCATCGCCAGACCATGCGGCAACGAGCTGTGCTCGCTCGCGCTCGAGCTGCTGGATGGCGGCGATCGCCGGTTGTTCTTTTTGGATCAGCCGCATTAATCCGTCCGTATCTCCTCGTTTTAATACGTCCGTTTTTTGATAGGCCAATTGAAGCAAATGCCGGTGCAGCGCCAGATGCCGGTCAAGGATCGCCATCAGCCGCAATGCTGGCACACGCTGTTCATCATCGGTTCGCTGATTTTCTATCCTTGTGTTCATTGGCCATCGCCCTTATAGAACTTGTATAGTTTCTCCGCGATAGCGCGGGCATCGATCTCATACGTTCCGCTGTCGATTTGCTCCTTCAACCGGCGCACTTTCTCTTCCCGCTCGGCAGCCCAAGTGGAGCGGTGCTGCAGTTCTTTTGCCTCCTCAGAAATTTCAACCCGATCCCGCCGTCCGGGTTGCCCTGTTTTTCCTTCAGGGATGCCCGCGTACTGACGGTAGGGATGAACGCCCATCGAAAACCGGTGATCGATTCTCACTGCGATTCCTCCTATCGGTTCCGCACATTGTTGTCTTACTACTATTATCGGTCAATCCGTTCATTTGTTTAGCGGCCGTTTCGCCCTTTATCGGTGTAATACGTGCGAAACGCTTGTTGTTTCTTCTGCTCTTCCTCTTTCTTTACCATTTCTAGCTGCCTTTGCAAATCTTTTGAACAGTCGGCGCACATTCTTCCTTCACGGATCAGCTTGCCGCAACGGTCGCACGGATATCCTAAGTTCGGCAACTGCGCCAACGTTAATCGACCGCTTTTGATGAATTTTGTCAACAACATTTCAGAAACCCCGGTTGCCGCAACGATCTGCTCCATCGTGGCCAACCGATTTTCCCGGCGCCGCAAAAATTGGGCTACGATTTGAAATTGCCGTTCTTCTTCTTCACGGCAAGCTGGACAAACATCGCGGACCAGCGAGCGGACAAACAGACGACCGCAAGCCGGGCAATTTTCTAAACCCATCCTTCTCCCTCCCACATGTGGCCATTACGTATACAAGTTGATGATCAATCCTTGAATTTCCCCCAGCGTCTGCAGCAAATCCATCCGCGGCCGTTCTTGTTCGAGCACCGCATTGGTGACGTCCAGCAGCTTTTGGTCGATCGTTTTGACGATCTGATAAACGCGAGAACGGCCGCTCCAATGGAACCCATACTGTTCCGTCAGCTTCAATCCATGGTTCACCGCTTCATCAAGCAATTGTTTGACGAGCTGCTTATACCGCCGCAAATCGTCAACCGTCCGCGACTTGGCCAGTTTTTGTCCTTGCTGTTCGATTTCATCCGCCAGCTGCTTCAACCGCTCGTTGCGCAGCTTTTCCTGCTCCTTGGCGGTCAGCTCGGCAAATGACACAGAAGGCGAAAAAGAAGCGGCCGCTTTTTTGCCGATTGGCACCGATGGGGTGTTGGCAATTTTATTGATCTCCATCTCCTTCGCTCCTACCGTCTTGTTCATCAAGCTTCTGAATCCATTGTAAAACTTCCCCGATCACCGCGTAAAGCTGCGGCGGGACGCGCAGCACCGGATCGGCCAGCTGTCTGAGCAACTCCCGGTCGCGAGGCAGCGGAATGCCCGCCCGCTCCGCCTTGTCGGCCACCTTATCAGCGAGCTGCCGGGGCTGCCGGCTGAGATGTTGCTCATACGACGTAAACGCAGGGACGTAACGGCGCCTGTTCATATCGTCCACTCCCACTGGCTCGTTTCGTTTTCCGTCTTCATTCTGTCTGTCGCTGCTCGCTCTTCGTCTTCGGTGTCCATCGGTTGAAAAGCGAGGCGTTGCACCCGATAACCGATCTGTTCCAGATGATCTTTGACTGTCGAAGCGTATGACTGCAATACTTCCGCCAATTTCTCGGATTCTGTTTCCACCGTCACGGACAGCTGCCGTTCGATCGCCTGCAAAGAAATCCCCACTTTGCCTTGATTCGTATCCAACAAAAAGTAGAGGCGGCAGTTTTGCCAGTCAAGCTGTCCGTTACCGCTGCGAGCGTTGACGTGCACATGCACGGTTGCCATCTCACCATGAAGCGAGAGCGGCCACTGGTACAACATCGTTTGCGTGTGGCTGTCAACAGTAAATTTGTTGAGCAGCTGTTGGCCGGTAAGATTCATGAGCACCCGTTCCGCCTGCGCGGGTGCGGTTCCTTCCTCCACCCATGACAGCAGCAGCGATTTCAAATTCTCGACCGGTGGTAACCGCTCTCCGCTCAAGAGTGCCTGGGCCGCTTCTTGCTCATGGAAAAAGCCGAGGCGGCGCAGCGATTCAACGACGCCTCTCGCCGATAATGCGTTGTCACGAGCCGCTTGGGACGCTTGTTTCAGTATGCGCGACAGCTGCTCGTGCGGCTTCGTACCTTGCCGCTCGTCCGATTCGAGAAAAAAGCGCATCACCTTTTGCTCGGACGGCTGAAAGCGAAGCGACTCCAACAACGCTTTCACTTCACGCACCGTCTTGGCGGCTTCGTCCATCTTTCCTTCCGCAAGGCCGCGTTTCGCCTCTGCCAACTTCGCCCCCGCCTCCAGCAGCTTCGTTTCCGTTTTCATATCGGTAAACAACAGCCAGTCCCCGTTTAACAACATCCGGTCAAGCGAATGAATGAGCGACTCGACAAGCGGCACGGCTCGCTCTGGCGTCTTCTGGGCCGCGGCATGCGCAAATTGTTCCAGCTGACGGGCCATATCACGCTGCCAAACGCGAAAATCGTGGACCAATTCCTTCATTTTTTCTGTCACTGCCGTCATGACAAACGTCCGCGTCTCTGCCGGGGGAAGAACGAGCTCCGATGCAGCTGCGTACGCACGCGAACCTTCCCATCGCTCCGTCTGTTCGCGAACAGGCGCCGCTTTTGCTTCATCGGTTTCTTCCGGTTCTTCTGTTTTCGTCAACAACGGCGCCAACAGGTCGCCGAGCGGCGGGCCGTGGAGCGCTTCATGCGCTAGGCGCAAATGTATCTCGGTCACCTCGAGCTGTTTCGCCGTCAAAGCAGCGACCGTTTCTTGCTTTTGTTTGATCGAGCCGCCTTCCGTCTCCCAAAAGCGACGAACGGCTTCCTTTTCCTTTTCGGTCAGGCGAATGCCACGGGCTGACAGCCATAGGTCGATTCCATCGTCCAATGAAGCTGGCACAAACCGCCCTATAGACGACAGGGGCACCGCTTGCGCCACCCACGTCCCCCCTTCTTGCTTCACAAGCCGCACCATAAACGAACGGTCACTCGGCACACCATCCACAAAGCGGACGCGGACATCCTGTTGACCGATGGTGACCACGGCCTCCTGATCGGTAAGCTTTTCTTTCATTACCGCCATCTGCACACTCTCCGGCTGGAAGGAAACAGCCGGTGTGGGGATTTCATTCGATCGTTGATCGTGACGAATACGCATCATCATGTTTCCTCGCTCATTGTTCTCTTACTGTTTATATCGGCATCCCATCGGCAAATGTTTAGCCCGCTCACGCCCTCACTAGCGTCAGTGATCCCACCTCGGCCGCCCCCGCCTCCAGCAGCACACGGGCCGCGTGGCGAACGGTGACGCCCGTCGTGTAAATGTCATCGATGAGGACGATTCGCTTCCCATTGATCGGCGGATGTCCGGAGAGAAAAAACGGATTGTCCGTTTCAAGCCGCTCGCGGCGCGATTTTTTCGATTGTTTTTCAGAGTGTTTGCGGGCCAGCCAAGGAACGGACGGCAACGGAAGCAGGCGGGCGAGCGCTTCCGCTTGGTTGAAGCCGCGTTCATGCAGCCGTTCGGCGCTGAGCGGAATCGGAACGAGTTGCCACCCCGACCCAAAATCGCGGCGAAAAACGGCGGTCAAGGGCTGACGGAACGCCTCCGCCACCACATAGTCTCCACGAAATTTCCATAAAGCAATGACTTCTTTCATCCACTCGTTGTATACGTATACGGAACGGTTTTTCGCAAGCACTCCGCGCCAGCGCTCATCTTCCTCCCAGTCGAGGCAGTCGGCGCATATCGAAGGCGCCGACTCCTCGAGCGAGCGGCCGCACATCTCGCAAAGGCGGCCGTCAATGAGTTGGAACGCCCCCCGGCAGCGCGGGCAAAGGACGTCAAAGTCTTCGAGGAAAAGAAGCTGGCGCCAGTTCGCAATCGGATTGTACGGGGAATGGCAAAGAAGGCAGTTCATCGGCGCAATAACCCCCGTTTCTTCGCTTCTTCATTCATGCGGAGGATATGGCGGCGCGCTCGCACCATCGCGTTCGTTTTTCCGTGATGAAAAAAGCGGACATCGCCATCCGGAAACGCGGCGTGGCGGCCCACGCGGCCGGCGATTTGCACGAGAGCGCTTTCCGTGAAGATGCGGTCTTCGGCGCCGAGAACGGCCACGTCGATGTTCGGCACCGTCACGCCCCGTTCAAGAATCGTTGTGGTCACCAACAGCGGCACGCGCCCATCGCGAAACGCCTGAACGTGCTCGGCTCTGTCTGGGGCTTCGGCATGAACGCCGACGATGGTGGGATTGACGCGCTGCAAGAGGCGGGTGACAGCTTCAAGCTCATCGATACGAGGAACAAACAAAAACGCTTGTTTTCCCTGCTCCAAACGACGGAGCACCCACGCAAGGACGTTCTGGGGCAAGCGGCCGCGCTCTAACCGCTTGCGCCAATTGCCGCACCATTCGAACGCGGGGACGGGAAGCGGACAGCCGTGGTAGCGGGCGGGGATGACGGCGGCATTCCGCCGCCCGCGCCGAATGTCGAGCTGCCAAACACGCGATGGGGTGGCGGTCAGATAAATAAGGCTCGACTGTTCTTTTCGCGCTTGACTGGCGGCGTATTCGAGCATCGGTTCAACCGAGTAGGGGAACGCATCCACTTCATCAATGATCATGACGTCAAACGCGCGGTAGGCGCGCAACAACTGATGGGTCGTGGAGAGAACAAGCGGAGCGATTCGTCCGCGCTCTTCGCTTCCTCCGTGCCAAACGGCGAGTGGAACGCGGGGAAACGCTTGGCGAAAGCGAGGAGCGAGCTCGCGGACAACATCGATCCGCGGCGTGGCAAGGCAAACGCGTTCGCCGTTCTCAAGCGCCGCAGCGATAGCGGGAAAGAGAATTTCCGTCTTTCCCGCCCCGCATACCGCCCAAACGGTGAGCTCGCTTCGGTCAAGCACCGCCTGGCAGACAGCCTGCGCGGCCTCCGCTTGGGCGGCGGATAGTTCCCCGTCCCAAGTGAACGGCGCTTCATAACGCTCGGATGGAAGCAGAAGCGCCGCATGAACAAGGCGAGTGCAAGTGCCGATGCGCCCCATCACTAAGCACTTGCGGCAATACGTGCAGTCCGATCCGCAGCGGGCGCACGGAAATGAGGCAAAAAGATGGGGATCGTCATTTCCGCAGCGGACGCAGCGCCAGGCGCGCGCTGTTTTGATAAGCCCGGGTTGTTCGTGAAGCAAACCGGCCTGAACGGCGGCGGCGATGTCTTCATCGGGAAACGGCAGCTGCTCCCGCAGGAGACGCTGGCCGTTCAGCCAGGAAACGAGCGGCGAAGCAACGGAAGATGGGAGAATGTACAATGAGCATCACTCCTTTTAAAATTCAAGAAAAGCATGTTCCCGAGCTGGGAGCCAAAAAGAGCGGACAGCGCAGTGATGCGGTAAAAACGTGCCCCCCAAGGTGAAAGATTTTGAGCGCATCAATGAACCAGTGTTATGGAGAAAGAGGGAGCTAACAATGCTCTTTTTTCCTAAAAAAGGGTAGGAAGCACAACGTGGCAACCTTCGATCAGAAAAGAAAGTGGAGGCAAAAACGTTTTTCCGAATAGAGTTAAGATGTGGTTGGACCCTCTTTTTCACGACATATCGACCTTCGAAAGAAATGGATGCGATGAAATCCGACACTATTAAAAAGCCTCAAAGAGTCATCAAAGTGATCGACAACGCGCTTCGACAACATTCCCGGGGAAATAGTGACACATTTTTCAGGAAAGAACCGTTCGACAAGTTCGGCCAGCCTTCTCGTTGAGAAGGAGGAGAGAGGAAAAAACGATGTAGCAATGAATGAAAGCACGCGGCGATGGGGAATACAGTCGAGGGAGAACGGCTCACAACATAGGAGAGCAGCGAAGGCGGGAGAAAAAACGGAAAGTTCCATGAATAACAACCCCATATTGCTCAACGCTCATTCCGTCCCATGAAAACCAAACAGGGTGTGACAAGACAAACAAAGTAGCCAACCGATTCGCCGTAGCGCAAGGCGGAGCGAACCGTTCCTCCTTGCGCCCGGCCCTCGAGCCTAGAAGGGCGGTGATTTAGTACAAAATACTGCTTTTATCAGTTAGAAAAGCCTAGCGAAATCAGCCTTCTTTTTTGGCGCCATGTCGCTGATTTGCTCGTGGCAGCCGTTTTTCACCAGCCTCCTTGAGGCGCGCTTGGCACCCCAATTCACAGCTCATACCACGTCAACCCGAGCGCGCCTTCGCCGACATGGGTGGCGATGACCGGACCGAAATAACTGATCGAAAACTCGACGTGCGGATAGCGAGCGGACAGCTCGTCGCGCCAGCGGTTCGCCTCATCCGGCTGGTTGGCATGGATGATGGCAGCTTTGAGCGGCACGCCTTTGGCGGCATCTTCGGCGAACAATTCTTCGATTCGTTTGACCGCCTTTTTGCGCGTGCGGATTTTTTCAAACGGCACGATCACTTTGTTTTCAAAGCGAAGAAGCGGCTTGATTTGCAAGAGGCCACCGATGAACGCCTGCGCCCCGGTCAGCCGTCCGCCGCGCTGCAGGTGGGACAAGTCATCAACCATAAAATAAGCGCGCAACGTTCGCTTCATTTCATCGAGGCGGGCGAGGATCTCGTCCGGCGTTTTCCCCGCCTGCGCCATCTCCGCCGCCTCGATGGCGTAAAATCCTTGCGCCATGCAGCTGATTTCCGAGTCGTAGGCGTAAACGCTCAATCCTTCGACCATCGTTCCCGCCGTAACCGCCCCTTGATACGTGCCGCTGATGCCGCTTGAAAGGTGGATGCTGATAACCGCATCGTACCCTTCCTCACGAATGGCGGTGAACAAGTCAACGAACTCGCCGACCGATGGTTGAGACGTCGTCGGCAACACAGAATGTGTTTTCATTTTGGCGAAAAATTCGTCAGCGGTCATGTCGATTTCTTCACGATACGCTTCCTCGCCAAAAATGACGCTGAGCGGAATGAGGCGAATGCCCAACCTCTCGCGCACGTCTTTTGGCAAATAGGCCGTACTGTCAGTAACAATTGCGGTTTTCACAAACTCCCTTCCTTCCTGACCGGGAATTTAATTCCATTATACCAAAAAGGCGGACGGCCTACCACTCTTACTAGCGAGCGCGCAGGATGAAACGGAAACAACAGATGCCCGCTGACGTCTCTAACCGCTTGTTGTTCTTGGCGCTGCCCGTTCGCTTTCGTCCTCCGATCCCAAAAGCGGGAATGCCGTTTTCGCGCCACCGAACGAAAACAAACGATGCGGGAAGCGGGACCGCCAGCCTCCGATCGCCAACGCCCAAGGCGGTCAGCGCACTTCCACCCAGCCGTTTTTGATCGCCACAACGACCGCTTGCGTCCGATCATTGACATTTAATTTTTGCAAAATGCTGCTGACATGGTTTTTCACCGTTTTCTCGCTAATGCACAGCGCCTCACCGATGGCGCGGTTGCTTTTTCCATCCGCCAACAGTTGGAGCACTTCGCATTCGCGTCGCGTCAATAAATGGAACGGACGGCGCACTTCTCGCTTGACTGACCCCCCTCTTTTTTCCATCGCCAAACGGCGGTATTCGCGAATCAAATTGTGCGTCACTTTCGGATGCAAATAGGAACCGCCCTCCGCTACGACCCGCACAGCTTCGATCAGCGTATCGGCGTCCATCTCTTTAAGCAAGTAGCCGGTCGCTCCGGTCTGTAAAGCGCGCATGACATAGTTTTCATCGTCATGAATCGACAGGACGACCACTTTCGTATCAGGGTAGGCTTCAATCAGCTGTTTCGTCGCTTCAACGCCGTTGATGTCCGGCATGTTAATGTCCATCAGCACCAAATCCGGGCGATGTGTTTCCACGATCGAAAGCGCTTCGCTCCCGCCGCTTCCTTCCGCCACGACTTCAAAGTCGCCCTCAAACTCCAAAATGCGCTTAATGCCTTCACGAAACAGCTGGTGATCGTCAATGATGGCAATGCGTGTTTTCATCGGTTCCTCTCCTCCTTAAGATGTATTTGTCGAACGTTCACTCGAGTTCTTCCGTGCTGATCAATTAGGGATACCCAATTCCATTCCCGTTGTGCATCGGCATCACGCAAGAACGGTTTGTGTTCCTTACTGACTTGGCGCGGCAACATGTCGGGGGTCGCTCCGCCTTATTCCAAAAGCGCGGCCTGTGTTCCTTATTGACCCCACCGCACATGGCCAGTCAGCCCATTACCTGTCTTCCGAAACGGTACGGTCCAGCGGGATGCGGATGAACACCGTCGTTCCGCGGCCAGGTTTCGAACGGATCGTCAATGTACCGCCAAGAAGCTCGACCCGCTCTCGCATGCCGATCAGACCGAACGCGTTTTCTTTTTTGACGGCCGGGTCGAACCCTTTGCCGTCGTCCTTGACGCTGACCAATACGTCTCCGCACGCCACTTCCAGCTTAACATCAATGCGGCGCGCTTCAGCATGTTTCAAAGCATTTTGCACCGATTCTTGGACAAGCCGAAACACGGCCGCCTCCATCCGCGACGGCAGCCGAACTTCTTCGCCGATATGTACAAAAGAAATATGGACTCCCTTACTATATTCTTCGGCCGTCTGTAAGTATTTTTTAAGTGTCGGCACGAGTCCAAGGTCATCCAATGCCATCGGCCGCAAGTCATAAATAATACGACGCACTTCCGACAAAGCCGAATACACCATTTTGCGAAAATCGCGAATTTCGGCGATCGCTTCTTCGGTTCCTCGCTCTTTGATTACCTTTTCCACCAAATCGGAGCGAAGAAGCACATGGGCGAGCATTTGTGCGGGACCGTCATGAATTTCCCGCGACAGACGCCGTCGTTCTTCTTCTTGCGCTTCGATGATTTTCAAACCGAATTCTTGCTTTTGTCTAACTCCCTCAATCATTTCGCTCACGTGGCGAAAATCGCTGTTTAAATAGTTGAGGACAACGGTGATTTGCCCAACTAAATGGTCAGCGCGCGCGATGATTTGAGAAAGGCTCGCCAGCCGCCGCTCGAGTTCATCGCGGCGCAGGCGCAATTGCTTTTCGCGTTCACGCACCATCGCCAGCTTGACGTGTAGCTCATGGGCGGCTTCATACGCTTGGCGAATATACCGTTCAGAATGGGAGGAAAAGTTTTGGCTCACTTCCGACAGGCGACGGCGCGCCTGCCGCGCTTCCCCTTCCAAACGATCCGCCTCTTCGATCGTCTCGGCCGTCAACCGTTTCACTTCTTCGAGTTCCCGCAATAAGTGATCATGTTCTTGCCTTGACTGCTCGCCAATGTGGAAAATTTCGTCTTTGCTATGTTGAACGGTGTCGATCATTTTTTCGACAATTTCATCCAACTGTTTGACATCCCAACGTTTTTCCCCAGCCATTTGCCAACCTCCAGCAGCGCTGCCAAGCCGTGCGCACGAGCGCCATCAAAATTTATTTGAAGGAAAAAAGTTGTCGATTTATAATAGTAAAAGCATGCCCTGTCTGCAACTCTTGTATTTTCAGTTTACCATAGTCAGCGCAAATCGCTACCTTTTTCAGCAAAATCATCGCATACCTTCTTAACGATCGGGGGGGGTTGGCGTTGCTGCCATCGTATTACACCGTCAAAGGGTATGGCGAACAAGAAATCGTGATTGAAAAATCACGGTTTATTTGCTATATCAGCCGCGCCGAGACGGAGGAAGAAGCCATCGCCTTCATCCAGCAAATCAAAAAGAAGCATTGGGACGCAACCCATAATTGCTCGGCTTACCTTATCGGCGAACACGACCAGATTCAAAAAGCTAACGATGACGGAGAACCAAGCGGCACTGCGGGCGTGCCAATGCTGGAAGTATTGAAGAAAAAAGGACTAAAGGACACCGTTGCCGTCGTCACCCGCTATTTCGGCGGCATCAAACTTGGCGCCGGAGGATTGGTACGCGCCTACAGCCGCGCCGTCACCGAAGGGCTAAAAGCCGCCGGCATCGTCGAACGCTGTCTCATGCGCGTCATGCATGTCACGATCGACTATCCATGGCTCGGAAAAGTGGAAAACGAATTGCGGGCGTCAACCTATATGATCAAAAACATCCATTACGCCGATCGTGTCACCTTTGAGGTGCTTGTTCCTGAAGATGGACAATCGTTGTTTGCTGAATGGGTGACAGAATTGACCAATGGAAGAGCGGACCTCGTAGTGGGCGCAGCTGAATATAGGGAACGGCTGCTCCCGTCTGAAACGAAACTGTAAGGAAAGAAGGGTAATAACTATGAATACGAGAAAATCGACAAGAAAACGAAAGAAAAAGAAGCGACTTCGCCGATTCGTGCTGCTCTTGTTTCTTCTTTTAATCGGCGGAGTAGGGGCTTTTGGCTATAACATTTACTCCGAGACAAAAAAAGCATCGGACAAGATTTATGAAGCGCTCAAACCACCGGGTAGTCGGAAAGATCACATTGAAATGCGCAAAGATCCATTTACCGTCCTGCTGGTAGGAGTCGAAAACCAGTATCATGATGAGAAAGGGCGATCGGATGTCGTCATGCTGCTGACCGTCAACCCAAAAACGAACAAAGTGTACTTGTTGAGCATCCCCCGTGACACTAGGGTATACATTCCAAGCGAAGGACGGAAGGACAAAATCACCCACTCCTATAGCTATGGGGGCATTCAATCGACAATAGAAGCCGTCAATAAGCTGATTGATGTTCCGATCGACTATTACGTGACGACTGATTTTGAAGGGTTCGAAAAAATTGTCGATTCGTTAGGCGGCGTCACGGTGGATGTTCCGTTCACATTCAAAGCCCAACTGACAGGTTCACTCAAATGGCATACGTTCCATAAAGGCAAACAAGAGTTGAACGGCAATGAAGCGCTCGCCTATGTGCGCATGAGAAAATCCGACCCCCGCGGCGACTTCGGCCGCAATGAGCGGCAAAAACAAGTCATCCGGGCCATTATTGACAAAAGCACGTCCATCACCTCGCTGCCGAAGCTAGATGACGTCATCGCCGATTTAGGGGATCACGTGCGGACGAACATCCCTCCGTCCGATTTGTTGTCGTTTATCTATGTCTATCAAAAAATGAAGAACGCGGATGTCGAAAATTTGCATCTAAAAGGATACGACGAAACGATCAACGGCGTATACTACTACATCCCGGATGAGCAATCGGTTAGCTCAATCAATGAAACGCTTCAGCAAGCGCTTGAGACGTCCAACGTCTCCCTCACACGCAACGATTCGCCGTCGGTGCAAAGCGAAAATTAACAGTCTGTAAGAAAAGGTGTCCAAAAACCTCAGCCGGGCACCTTTTTTCCTGTTTTAACCACCACACACATATGAGATTTCTCGTCTTCCGCAACCGTCATCGTCCTCTCATTCTCCCTTTTTCAACAAAACATTTCATTTTTCCTCATAATAGGACTGAATTCGGGTTGGATAAAACGGCAAAATTCGCTATGATAGTAGAGAAAACGTAAACTTGAAAAAAGGAGGGGATCGAATCCTTGAAAAAAACGCTTCTTTCCGTCTTGTTGGCGACTTGCCCGCTATGGCCGTCAGCCGTCTTAGCTGCAGATGGGAGTCCGTCCTCATCGTCCCTGATGGTCGCTGAGCAGAACTCTTTGCTTAGGAGGGGAGCGACCGATTCATATCAAGTCGTCGGATCGATTCCCGCTGGCCAACAAGTGAAGATCATCGACAAGTTCCAAAATGCTGCTGGCGAAACGTGGTACCGCATCGAATATGGAGGCGTCACCGGCTGGGCGCGGGCCGACCGCTTTTCGAACCAACCGCCTTCTATGCTCGTCGGAAAGCGGGCAGTCATCGCCGCTAACGACATTGCGATGCGCAAGGGGGCATCCCCTTACTATCCAATCGTGAAAACACTGTCTAACGGCGATGTCGTCTCGATCATTGCCCAGTTCACCAATTCGCTCGGGGAACAGTATGTGCGTGTGGAATGGGCGGGGGTCAAAGGATGGATAAAAGCGGAACAGATCTACATACCAGAACAGCTTCCGACACTTTTGCCGGCATTCATGAACGTTGTGCAGTCCTCCCCGGTTCGCCGCGGGGCGAGCGTCCATTACCAAGCCGTCGCCACAGTGTCACGCGGTCAATCCGTCAAGGTGATCGATTTATTCGTCACACATGGTCAGGAGCTTTGGTACCGCGTTGATCTCGGACACGTCCGGGGATGGGTGTCGGAAAAAGTGTTGTCGATGTCATCAACGATTTCGGTTCCAAGCGGTGTCTCGGACACGTCCAGCATCTCAGGCCAGCCGCTGACGGTCAGCGTGTCGTTCGCTAATGTACGGCAAGCTCCATCTTTAAAAGCCAAAGTCGTCACCCAACTGAAAAAGGGGACCAAACTGAACAGCCTGTCAAGCGCCAAAGATGCGTCGGGAGCGCTTTGGTACAAAGTGTCTCTCAATGGAAAAACGCTCGGCTGGGTGCACGAGACGGTCGTAACCAAGTCGTACCTTTCCCCACCAGCCAGCGAAGGGATGCAAAAACAGGTGACAACCGTTAATGCGGCGCTGTTTGCCGAACCTTCCTTGAGCGCCGCAGTCATCGAGCGGATTGCGAAAAACAGAACGGTCACGGTTTTGAAGACGACAGACGGGTCTCCGTTCGGCTGGGTGCAAGTCACCTCTGCATCGGGAAAAACGGGATGGATGCCGGCGTTTGAAGTAAAAGCCCCATCCTACGTATATGTCAAACAGGCTAACACTCTATTACGACGAGGTGCATCTTCGAACTATCCATCGTTGAAGGCGTTGGCAGCGAATGAGCGGATTGCTGTCCTGTACGAATATCATGGGTGGCTGAATGTCGAAACATCCAATGGAGTGCGCGGATGGGTTGAGAAATCGAGCACCTCTACCGTCGCCTTAAATAGTCTCGTTGAACCAACCTTTTCAACCGTCAACGAAGATGCCTATTTGATATGGAGAAAAACTTCCAATTTCCGCATCTCCTATTCGTTGTTGCCGGGCAATCGACTGAAAATCACCGGCTCGTTTTCCTACGCCGAAGTCCCGTCGACCGATATTCCCGGCATACAAACGGTGGAATGGACCGGCAGCAGCCTGCTCATCACCTTTGAACCGGGGTACACGTTCACCCTTCGCCATTATAGCGACCGATTGGCGCTGAAAATTCTCGAGACCGGGCTTAAAGGCAAAAAAATCATCATTGACGCAGGACATGGAGCACACGACACGGGAACGATCGGTCCTAGCGGCACGCGGGAAAAAGATATTACTCTCGACACCGCCTTATTGCTAAAAGAAGAATTGGAACGCGCCGGGGCCATCGTCAAATTGACGCGGAGCACCGACATCTTTTTAGAGCTGTCTGAACGGACATGGATCGCCAACAGTTCCGATTTCGACGCCTTTATCAGCATTCACGCCGACTCGTACTCGCGGACATCTCGCGGAACGACAACGTACTACAACGTATCAAGCAACTTCAATGGACCAAAAAGCAAGCAGTTGGCCGCCATTGTACAAAAACATCTTGTCCAACAGCTCGGAACGTACAACCGCGGCCATAAAACACAAGACTATTACGTCAACCGAAAAAACGCGCTGCCAAGCATTCTTGTTGAGCTCGCCTTCCTCTCCAATCCAAATGAGGAGGCGCTGCTGAAAACCAAAGCGTTCCGCCAAAAAGCAGCCGTCGGCATTCGCGAAGGATTGGAAGAGTATTTCAGTCAATTCTAGTTTGTTCGTATTCGGAGAATAATAGCATGAGAAGGCCGGTAACGCAAGCGACCGCAAATCTTTAGTTCGTCAAACCGAGGGACATGACAACATCGCATTGTCATTCCTCGCGATTTCTCATGAACCGAGCGAATCGGTTGGAGCTCACCGGCCTTTTCGTTAGGAAAGCTATTATTCTCCTTTCTTTGCCATATCGAAAAACGGGGGAGATGAACATGATGAAACGAAAATCCAAATGGGCCATTGCTGCCAGCCTAGCGGTCGGAATGACAGCAGGCGCTCTCTTGTTTACGCCATCAGCAATGAAAGCATCGGAAGAAGTCGTGTTAGCCAGCGTCGACTGGGTGACTTCCCAACTCAACCCAATGAAAAACGACATTGCCAACTTGAAAGCGCAACTGAACGCCCAGCAACAACAAATTCAACAACTTCAACAACAACTTGCCAGCAAGCCTGCTTCGCCGTCTTTACCTTCGGTCGTCTATGTAGTGAAAAACAATGCGGCCATCCGCAGCGGAGCGTCAACGAGCTATCGCGTCATCACTTATAAACAGACAGGAGCTTCCCTGCAAGTAGTCGGAGCACACCTTACTTCCCAAGGGTTGTGGTACAACATCGTTCTCTCCTCTTCGTCGAAAGGTTGGATCTATTCCGGCGATGTCTCGACATCCGCTGTCAGCAGCGACAGCACCAAGCATGTCATCGCCCTAGCTGCCGTTAATATTCGAAAAGGAGCGACGACGTCTTATCCGATTATTGCGACCGTCCCAAAGGGAACCGTGATGGTCTATATTCAACCGTTTACCGACAGCAAAGGGGAGAAATGGTACAACGTGCAACTGTCTGATGGGCGTCGGGGCTGGATGGCCGCTGAATTTGGTGAGGTGAAGTGACGGTGAAAAAATTAGCGTGGTTGGCCGTCGGCCTGTTTTTGCTCATCATCTCTCCTTCCGCTTCGAACGCCGCTGGGGTGAAAACGTACAACAATCCCGTGCAAGTCCTTGTATATAAAGGGACATCGCTGACAGTCGCCGTCGAAGGAAACTATCAAATCGTCAATAAAGAGACGTTGACGATCACCCCGCTGCCAAGCGGGACAAGCCTGACATTCGGGCCTTCCTCTTCGACCATGTTTGTCACGTACAACGGAAAAACGGATTTTTCAAGCACGGGATTTACCATTCAAGAAACGATCGGCACTGCGCCGTTATCGCTGGTGAAAGTGAATCGAACCCGTTATCGCGGCAGCGTCGACATTCGCTTGCAAAGCAACGCCTTGTATGCTGTCAATATTTTAGATATGGAAGATTACTTAAAAGGAGTCGTACCGAGCGAGATGCCCGCCTCTTGGCCGCTCGAAGCACTGAAGGCGCAAGCCATTGCGGCCCGAAACTATGCCTATAAACATAAAACAAGTTTGACGACCAATCCAAACACACAGACGTATAAAGGATTTGATGGAGAATCTCCACGATCGAACGCAGCAGTGGATGCGACAAGAGGATTGTATCTGAAATATAATGGCAGTGTCGTTGAAACGTATTACCATTCGACAAGCGGCGGCAAAACCGCCAATGTAAGCGACGTCTGGAACTCGTCGCAAACCGCCTACCCATATTTAGCGAGCGTCGATGACCCGTATGAATCATCGCCATACAGCCGATGGTCATTCACCTTCTCCCCAACTGTGCTGTTGCGTTCGTTCGGGTTCACCGATCCATCAGTCGTTTTATACGATGTTTCGATTGCCAAAACCGGCGCGAACGGAGAAGTGGGTGCCGTCACGATTGAAACCTCGGCAGGCGAAAAAACGGTGAAAGGCAATGAGACGACCATCCGCAAACTGTTCCCGCTAGACGGCAATCAATTTTACGGCATCTTGCCGTCCAACTGGTTTGACATTCAAGTGCAAAAAAACGGACCATCCGTGTCGATTCAAACGGCCAGCGGCAACATCGCTGCCTCTTCCTTGTCGTCTTACTCCGTCCAAACAGGGAGCGGAACCGTTTCGCTCGCCGGCGTCGAAGGAATCAAGGTGCAAACAACGGATGGCATCGTGCCGCTTTCTGCCTCGCCGTCAGGGGTTCGCTCGATCACTGTCACTGGAAAAGGATGGGGACACCGGATCGGCATGAGCCAATACGGAGCAAAAGCATTCGCCGAGCGCGGATGGACGGCGGAGCAAATTTTAGAGCATTACTTCCGTGGGGCGGAAGTCTCGTTCGAGTGATCGCATAGCCCTTGGATAAAGAACACAATCATTCGATATAGAGGCCATGTTTGAAGATTTCCCGTGCAGTTTTTACTGAGGACGAGATCGACTGTCGAGCGCCCGAACCACGCCGCTTCCACAATCGGGGAGTCTGTGAAGCGGGCGGTTGTTCGGTCTTCCGTCACGCCTTGGCTTGCTTTTGCCAGTCGAACATGGACGAACCGTTTTTTCGTCAAGAATTTGTTCTACGTCTTCGTTGCATCTATCCAGGCGAAACATGCCACCTTGTCTCGAAAAGAAAAGAAAGGGCGTCAGCTTATAAGCTGGATGCCCTTTCTTTTTTATTGTTCTGCCTTCCAAACGGATTCCCGATTTGTTTCATCGCTAAGGGCGTGAAGCAAATCATCAACAATTCGCTTCCAAGAATATTGCTCCACCGCCAACTTGCGCCCATTTTTCGCCATCTTTTCGTATTCCTCGCTCGGAAGGCAAAGCAACTCGAGAACCGCGGCAGCGATC
This sequence comes from Geobacillus sp. B4113_201601, assembly GCF_001587475.1. Taxonomy (NCBI): domain Bacteria; kingdom Bacillati; phylum Bacillota; class Bacilli; order Caryophanales; family Anoxybacillaceae; genus Geobacillus; species Geobacillus sp. B4113_201601. The sequence goes on along the minus strand of NZ_LQYX01000094.1, from coordinate 29,032 downwards.
TGTTCAGGATTTTCCGGAGGAGCGATTTTTCCACAATGGTATGTTTCTAAAATCTCTGCGCTCTCCCCTTCGCCGCAATACAGCACCGGGGTTCCGGTGGCGATCGCTGGGAAAATTTTCGACGGCCTTGCTCCTTTAAACAAATCGATATTGCGCAACGAAACGATGCTGTAATCGGTGATGGAGAAAATCGCTGGCATCTTCTCAACCGGAACGGATCCGTAAAACGTCACGTTGTCAAGGCCAAGCTCTTCCTTTAACGCCATCAACGTTTCTCGCTCTTGGCCGTCGCCGACAAACAGGAAATGCGCCCGTTCATCTTTTGCTTTGACGATGGCCGCCGCCCGCAATACCGAATCGAGCCCTTGGGCGTATCCCATCGTTCCGGCGTACGTAAACACCACTTTTCCTTCGAGCCCTAATTCCGCAAGCAACTCTTTGTTTTTCGGCAGCGGGCGAAACACATCCGTGTTGACGCCGTTCGGCAATAAAAAGACATCCTCGGGAGCCTTTCCTTGTTCAATCATATAATCGCGAATGCCTTCTGTCGCAGCCGCGATTTTCCAAGCCTTCCGGTATAAAAACAGCTCGAGCCATCTCGCCATTCGGATGAACAGCCGATTTTTCAAAATGCCGAGCTCAACGGCCGATTCCGGCCAAATGTCAGCGACGTTGAAAACAAACTTCGCCCGTTTCCACTTCGCGCCCACGTACCCGGTGATCCCTAAAAACAACGGCGGGGAATTGCAAATGATCACATCCGTCGGCTTCGCTTTCACAAGCAATGAATAAAACGAGCTGAACGTAAATGAAAAATACGAAGCGAGTCGTTTCCAAAAGCTCCCCTTTGGCGACGGATAAATCCATGTCCGATGAACGGGAATGCCGTCCCATTGTTCAAACAAATAAAACAGGCCGCGGTATGGCTCCGGGATCACGCCGTGCGGATGATGCGGGAATGCCGTGAGCACTTCCACTTGATGCCCCCGTTTGATCAGCTCTTTGCTCACCTCATACACACGAATTTGCGGTGCGCCCGTTTCCGGTGGGAAGTGTTGGCATAGGTAAATGATCCTCATCGTCCGCTCCCCACCACTTTCCCCCACAATCGCCAACAAACGTTCCATTTCGAGCGCCAAGAGGTGAGCGCAAACGAGGCGTGGAAAATGGGCAACGCCCCTCTGGCATCGTTGCGCTGTCCTTGGATGTATAGTCGTTGCCGCAAGCCAACGGCCATCACGAGCTTGCCAACATAAATCCGCCGGCTTCGCGTCCTAGCCGCCGCTTTCGGCAACCAACGAGCACCAACCGCAGCAGCTGATATGACGGCTTTGTTCCTCATCGACTCCCTCCACCGCCTTTCAACGTTTGTTCATATAATCGGATCATGCGCATCGCATTTTCCGTCCAATCGTAATGTTCATGAACATGATTGACGCCGTTTTCCCCCATTCGTTGCCGCAGCCTCTCATCAAGCAACAGCTGTTTGAACGCCTCCGCTAGCTTTTCCGGACTGTTTTTCGGCACAATCAACCCCGTTGTTCCCTCACGGACGACTTCCGGCAACCCACCGACGTTGGAGACGACAACAGGAACGCCGCACGCCATCGCCTCGACGGCGGCAACGCCAAAACTTTCGCTGTCTTCCGTCGAAGGCACGGCGAAAATATCCATTTGATTGATGTACAGTGGCACTTGTTCGTTCGGAACTTTGCCGACAAACGTCGTCACGGATTGGATGCCGAGGCGGGCGCACAGCTCCTCGTATTCACTTCGCTGCGGTCCATCGCCGACGATCAACAGCTCCGTTTGTGGATGCCGCTCGTGCACAACGGCAAACGCTCGAATCAAATCAGCGATCCCGTACTTGTCGGAAAGAGCTTTCACTGTGCCGATCGTCACGGTCCGTTTCGGCTGTTTCGGCAACGGTTTGAAGCGGGCGACATCCACCCCAAACGGTGTCACCTCGATCGGTTTGTCCGTATACTTTCCGGTTTCTTTCGCCATCACATAACTTGTCGAACAAATGACGTCCGCTCGCTGCAATGTATATTCAAGCATCCGTCGGTTCCAGCGATGGGCATTCGGAAACTGATACACATCGCGCCCCCAGACGGAGACGTAAAACGGATGATACCTCGCAAGCGCCCCAATCAACCCGTAGCTGGAGGCATAATGAGCGTGCAAAATATCTGGTTGAAACGAAGCGAGCAGGCGCTTTAGTGCAAAGACAGTGGAAAAATACGACAACTTCCCCGGCAGCCATTTCGGCAGCACGACTGTCTCGACTTCTTTCGCTTGCTCCGCCCCGTAATGGTCTTTAAACGTCACGACTTTCACGTCGATGCCTTGCGTGTGGTAAAAGCGGGCCCACTTATGCGTATGGATCGATTTGCTTGGAGCCAATAAGGCGACTTTCATCGGAGGCCCCCCACCAACGTTTCTTTCACCTTTTCCACTCTCGCTTCCCATGAATGTTTCGCCATAAACGTCTGCGCAATGCGCAAGCGGCACTGCTCGAGCATGTCCGCCATCTTGGCGATCGCTTCTGCCATCGACGACGGGTTGTCGTCGCAAATGACGCCATACCCATCCGCCTCAATCAATCGCTTTTGCGCCGAACAAGCGGTGGCAACAATCGGCAGGCCGCTCGACAGATAGTCGACCAGTTTGACGGGAACGGAAAAATCATTGTACTCGCTCCGCCGCCGCGGGATGAAGGCGAAATCCATCTCCGCATACAAACGGTCGAGCGCTTCACCGCTGACGTGCTCGACGCGCACTTGCAGGTCGGCAAGCTCTTCTTTCACCGCAAGCGGCTGCCGCTCGTACTCGTCTTTTCGGCAGACGACGGTGAGCGAAACAAGCGGCTCACGGCGGTTGGCTAGGCGAATCGCCTCAAGCAGGAGCGGAAGCCCGTAATCGGCATTGTTGATGCCGCCGACATAAATGGCATTCAACGGCTGTTTTGCCGTCCTAGACCGCTGAAACGGCTTTTGCTTCCCTCCCGGCGGCAAATCGGCCATCGGGCGGCGGATCGCGACGTATGTTCCCATTTCGAGGCTCGGCAAAAAGATGACATCGCAGTACCGCTCATAAAACCGTTCTTCCCAACGGTATATCATTTGCATGGCCGCTTTTTTCCAGCCGCGGAGCGGATACAAATCAGGGAACTTCCAATAGACGTCGCGGTAAAAGACGCCAATGGGAACGTTGCGGCCTTTCAGGTAGCGGAGCACATCGCGATCGACGAACGGACGCTGCGGCCGGTGTCCCGGGTCAGTGAGCCAAAGCGGAATCGTCTGGTTTTCCATATAGCAAAACAAGACATCATCGAGCTTGCCTTGGCTGCGGAGCTCTTGAAATTGCTTTTCCCGCTCGGCGGACGTGCCAGCGATTAGAAGAACGTCCACTCCCTCCTTCGCTCCCCAACGCAAAAACGCCTGATGCATTTCATACGGCCGCAGCTTAGACCCGCTGTTTCGTTCCGCGGCGAGTGAAAACGGGTAATAAATCAATACAGTTTTCATCATTCATCCCTCATCCGTGATTCGCCTTTTCGCTGCAAGCCATGCCCGTAAGTCCCCCTGCACCCGCAGCCATAGCGCCATTCCGCCAAACAACGCCACGATCAGCACCCAAGTCGGATTGAACAAAAAATCGGTGAACCCACCGACAAGGGTGCGGGGGATGTTAATGGAAAAATACACGAACAAGCTTAAAAACAAAGGATTTTTCGGAAGACGTAGAAACCCAATGTACAACAGCTGCGTCACAACGCCGACATAGAGCGTGCCGACGACGATTCCCACATAGCCGAAGTTCGCATACGCCTCAGCGACAAAAAGCGTGTTGAGCACTCCTCCTGTCCCATCTTCGATCCGCTCCGGGAATACGTGCGCCATCACGAGGCGGGCGGAGCGAACATTCTCAACATCAAACAAGTTGGTCAAAAAGGATGGAAGACTTTTCCCATAAAGAAACGGCAGCGCTTCGCCGAACATGTTCAAATGCAGAAACGTCGGCGCGATTTGCGCGAAAATCATACGGCCAATAGGACCTTTATTATAAGACAAAAACGTGTCAATGTCCCGCACCCCTTGGATGACCATGTACATGACGATGAGCACGAGCGCCCCCGCCCCACCGCAGAGCGCTAGTTTCGCCGCCGATAGCTTTGTTTTTCCCACATAAATGCGCAGGAGCAAAAACATCATTACATAAAAGAAAATCGGTGATTTCGCCAAATCATACACATTGACGAATACCGCTCCGACGAGCAGGCCAAGAAACAACAACTTCCACCGCCATTCGTTTGTGAGCACAGCAAACAAATAGGCGGCCAGTGATAACAGCGGCGTAAGCGTAATGGCAAAAATATTGCGGAACAGCACATTTCCGGCAAAGTGGCGCGATGCCTCAATGCGCAACGCCGCCAAGCTTTCGTCTGTCCCAGTAAATAGCGCGAACACTGGAATCGTCGGCGTTTTCCAAATCATGTACGCAATGGCGGCAAAACTGAGCAAGGACAGGGCCAAAAATGAATAAAACACTTGATTGCCTGTCGCTCCGGTCAGCGGGGAAAGCGGCTTGCGCATATAAGCGCGAAACTCCTGCCTAGCTTCAAATCCGAACAGCTTAGAAACGACCACCATCGACAACGGGAACAGAATCATCACAAAGCTGACGACGAAAAACCCGATCTGTCGGTATTCTTCGGGCCGAAACAATTTGCGAATCATATAGTAATGATCGATTCCTAATGCGATCAGCAACACGCCAATGAAGCTCGACAGAAGAAACGAGTAATAGTACACCATCGACACTAGGTTCGGCGCCGTCAATGAAAGTGTCCCCGCTGCATAGCGAAACATCAAGGTGGAGGCGACAAAAACGATCAACCAGATCAACACGTCCAACATGCCGACGCACCCTTATCGCTGCCCGATCGCCGCCACGATTTTCTCCGCCGCATGCCCATCGCCAAAGACGTCCGCATAAACGGGGGCGACTTCCCTGCGAACCGCTGCGACGATCTTCTCGCGGTCCGTGCCGGTTAAGATGTTCGCTCCCCTTTCGAGCGTTTCCACCCATTCAGTTTGTTCGCGTACCGTTACGCAAGGCACGCGCAGGAAATAGGCTTCCTTTTGCACGCCGCCTGAATCGGTGATGATTTTTTTCGCGCCGCTCTCCAGCCTCAGCATGTCCAAATAACCGACCGGATCGATCAGCCGAAGCCCGGGGATCGTTGAGACGTCCAACCCGTATTCTTCCAGCTTATGCCGCGTCCGCGGATGAATCGGCCACACTTTCGTGCCGTCGATGTCCGCAAAGGCAGCCAAAATGGCTTTCAATTTGTCGGGGTCATCGGTATTTTCCGCTCGGTGAATGGTGATCAAGTAGTAGGATTGTTCGGCCAGCGACAAATCAGCCAAAATCGTCGATTGGCGCTGTGCGAGCGCTTTGTTGTACAAAATGGCGTCATACATGACGTCGCCGACATTCCAGACGTTTCGCGTAATGTTTTCTTTGCGTAAATTTTCCACGGCTGTCTCCGTTGGGCAAAATAAGAGCTCAGAGACATGATCGGTCATAATGCGGTTGATTTCTTCCGGCATCTGCTTGTTGAAGCTGCGCAGTCCGGCTTCGACATGGATGACGGGAATATGGAGCTTCGCCGCGACAAGAGCGCCCGCGAGCGTCGAGTTGGTATCGCCATAGACGAGCACATAATCCGGTTTTTCCTTCAGAACGATTTCCTCAATTTTGATGAGCATTTCCCCTGTTTGCTTTCCATGGCTGCCTGAGCCTACCCCAAGATAGTAGTCAGGCGTCGGAATGTTCAACTCCTCAAAAAAAATGGCCGACATATTGGGATCATAGTGCTGCCCGGTATGGATCAGCACTTCGGTATATTGTTTTCGCAAGACGCGCGAGACGGGGGCAGCCTTGATAAACTGCGGTCTGGCGCCCAACACGGTGGCAATTTTCATCTGAAACACCTCCTAGATCAGATGACCGATTATCAAGTATTTTGCACATTTTCTCCCTCGATCGTGCGCACCGGACGCCGCAAATCACGATCAACTCGGGTGGCAAACAGCGTGGCGGCAAACAAGCCCCAACCAGCCAGCACCCAACCGTCAGCAAGCGGCGTCTGCTGGACATAGACGATGACGATGAGGGCGAGCAAGGTAGCAACCAAAATAAAATTCATCTTTTTCCATGACACCGGCACGGGATACACTTGCTGGCTTTTGCGAAAAATGAAAACCACAGCAATCAGATATGTGATCAGGCTGGCTGCAACCGCCCCCCAGCTGAGCCAAAGCGGCACCAAAACGGCGTTCAATCCAAGGTGAAGAAGCGCTGCTAACGTGAACACTCGTGAAATATAGCCGGTTTCCTTTGTCAAAAACAAACCGGTGGACAAAATCAAATAATAAAAATTCAAAAAGGTCACGGCCGACAAAAACGGGATATAAGCGGAGGCTTCCCGATATTCCGGCTTGAAAAACGTCTCGACCAGCCACGGGCTTACCGTCGCGATCGCCACCAAACCCATGGCTCCGATGACAAGAAGCGCCATATACACTTTCGCAAACAACTCACGGTGTCCAGGGCGAGCTTTCATCGACATCGAATACGGCCGCCAAGCCATTTGCACCCCGCTCGTAATCAAAGTAATCACCGCTGCCAACCGTAAGGCTACCCCAAACACTCCCACTTCCTCCAATGAGGCAAAATGTTTGAGAAACAATGTGCTGACATTGGCGATCGCCCAAAAAGCGAGCGAAGTCGGCACAAGCGGCGCCCCGTAAGCCAAAAGCTGCTTGACTATATCCCAACGCACACGCCACACCATGTACTTTACCGTGAAGTGAAGCATCAACAAAAAGACGAGTGCGCTGCTGACTAGGCGGCCCATCAGCAATCCTTCGGGAGTGGCCGCCAACCAACGGAGTGCCGCGTACGACAGCACAGCGACCAACATCATTTTCAAAAGCGTCCAGATAACGACCGATTTCGTCCGAAATTCAAAGCGCATGACCGTTGTCGCTACAACGAAAATCGTATCAAGCAACAAAGTTATAAGACTCAGATACAACAAATCGACATCGCTAGGCTCATCCAACAGGGCATGCGCTATCCATGGTCCAGCCACCACGACAGGGAGAAACAAGAGAGCGACTATGAACAGGCGAACATACATGACGTTCCGCACATACAAAAGGCGCTTCTCTTTGTCATCGGTATCATAATAATAAAAAGAGAGCGCCGAATCCGTTCCAAAAATGACGAGAAACGTCAGCATCGACGTCCATTGGTCAATCAAGTAGACCGCTCCGTACTGCGCCTTGGACAAATAGCTTGTATAAACCGGCAGCATCAAAAACGCGATCAGCTTCGTGCCGACGTTCATAAACGCGTAAAGGAGCGAATCCGCTCCTAAACGCTTGAATGCTGCGAACAATTTACAACAACTCCCGCTCGTCCACCATTTTGCTGAAACGGGCCGGGAATCCTTTGACAACGGTTTTCGGCTCCGTATCTTTTGTTACGAGCGCTCCGGCGGCGACGAACGTTTCTTCCGCCACCGTCACGCCCGGCAGCAAAATCGCGCCGCCGCCAACACGCGCCCCGCGCTTGATGGTCGCTCCTTTGATTTTCGCAAATCGCTCCTCCGTCCGCCCCATGTAGTTGTCGTTGGTCGTCGTGACGCACGGGGCGATGAACACATGATCTTCGAGCGTCGTGTACGCCGTGATGTAGGAGTTGGACTGGATTTTCGTCCGATCGCCGATTTGGACGTGGTTTTCGACGCACACCCCGCGCCCGACGATCACATATTGACCGATGTGTACGTTTTCGCGCACGCTCGCCAAATCCGCGATCAATGTGTAGGCGCCGATCGTTGCACCTCGATAGATGACAGCGTTGGCGCCGATCGTGCAATGGTCGCCAATGACAAGCGGCGACAGCTCACCGGACAGCTTGACGGTGCTCGTTTTCGCCGGCTTCGGCGGTTTGCCGAGCACCGCGCCGTCGGCGATCGTCACGCCGTCCCCAATGACCGTTCCTTCGTGAATCGTGACGCGATGGCCGATTTTAACGTCATTCCCGATTTTTACATTCGCCTCGATGACAGTGAAATGGCCGATTTCGACACGTTCACCGCAAACAACAGAGGGATCGACAATATGCATCGTTTCGTCTCCTTCGCTTACAATTTGACGTATTTGGCTGGTTTCGACACATCGTTCATAGCGTTGCGTGTGTCAAACACGACGCGGCTGTGACGAGCGACCATTTCATAGTCGATGTTGGAATGGTCGGTCGCAATCAAGACAAGATCCGACTGCTCCAGCAATTCCGGCGTCAGCTCGACCGTCTCCACCACCCGGTTGCACGCCCGGAACGACGGAACATACGGGTCGACGACCGCAAACTCCGCTCCGTATTGCTCGAGCAGTTCGACGATTTTCAACACTGGCGATTCGCGCACATCATCAATGTCTTTTTTGTAGGCGACGCCGAGCACCGTCACTTTCGAACCGCGCAGCGCCTTCCCTTCTTCGTTCAAAATGAGCATCGCGCGGTTGACGACATATTCCGGCATGGCGTTGTTAATTTCGCCAGCCAGCTCGATCAAGCGCGTATGGTAGTTGTATTCGCGCGCTTTCCATGTCAAATAAAACGGGTCGATCGGAATGCAGTGGCCGCCAAGCCCCGGACCCGGATAAAACGCCATAAATCCATACGGCTTCGTTTTCGCTGCATCGATGACTTCCCAGACATCAATACCCATCCGTTCGCACAAAATGGCCATTTCGTTCGCCAACGCGATGTTGATATGGCGGAACGTGTTTTCAAAAATTTTCTCCATTTCCGCCACCGCTGGACTCGACACTTCATGGACATCGCCTTCAAGCACGGCTCGATACATCGCCGCCGCCACTTTCGTGCACGTCTTTGTCACGCCGCCGACGACTTTCGGCGTGTTTTTCGTCTTAAACTGCTTGTTGCCCGGGTCCACCCGCTCCGGCGAATAGGCGACGAACACCGTTTCCCCGACGACAAGTCCTTTTTGTTCCAGCGCCGGCTTTACAATTTCTTCCGTCGTCCCTGGATAGGTGGTTGATTCCAAAACGACGAGCATCCCCTCATGGGCATATTTCGCGATTTCCTTCGCCGAGTTTTCGACGTACGACGTATCCGGCTGATGATGCTCATCAAGCGGGGTCGGCACCGCGATCGCCACGGCATCGACTTCCGCGATCCGGGCGTAATCGGTCGTCGCTACCAGCCGCCCTTGTTTGACCATTTCATGCAGATCTTCATCAACGACATCGCCAATGTAGTTGATGCCATTGTTCACTTGATCGACGCGGCTTTGTTGGATGTCAAAGCCGATGACATGAAACCCTGCTTTTGCTTTTTCGACTGCCAGCGGCAGCCCGACGTAGCCAAGCCCAACCACGCCGATCACCGCGTCGCGTTTCTCAAACTTTTGCAACAGCCGTTCCGCGCAGTTCATTCTTCTCATTCCTTTCTTACTGAGATAATGGCACTCTTGCCCCGGTTTCCGCCGAACGCAAAATGGCTTCGATCAGCCGAACAGGAGCCAGTCCGTCCCAACCATTGACGATCGGCTCGCGGTTTTCGCGAATCGCTTGCACCATATCTTCAATGATCCATTGGTGCCCTGACTTGCCAAACGGGTCGGCGTTGATCTCATCGATGAGCTTGGCTCGCTCTTCCTCACTGACGCCTTCCGCTTCCCACGTTTCGATAAAGTTCGCCGTTCGGCCGCCGATTTTCACTGATGCCGTTTCGCCGAAAATGGCGATCGATTCCTCTAAGTTTTGCGGGTAAATCGTCGTCGCTGCTTCGATAACGCCAAGCGCTCCGCTTTCAAACTCCACGACCGCCGCCGCGACGTCTTCCGTCTCAATCTTGCGCAGACGAGTCGCCACCATCGCTTGCACCGCCTTGACCGGCCCCATCAGCCAAAGCAGCAAATCCAAATTGTGAATCGCTTGGTTCATCAAAACGCCGCCATCGAACGCTTTCGTCCCTCGCCACGCCGCCTGATCGTAATAGGCTTGATTTCGATTCCAGCGCACCGTGGCGTTCGCGTGGCTCAGTTTTCCGAACATCCCGCGCTCCATCGCCTCTTTCAGCTTCCGAATGGCCGGACGGAAGCGGTTCGGATGAACGACCGCGAGCTTCACGCCGTATTCTTTCGCCGCCTCGATCATCTCTTCAGCATCGTTCGTGCAGAGCGCCATCGGCTTTTCCACAATGATATGACGGCGATAACGGGCCGCTAACCTCGTCAACGGCGCATGCAATCCGGACGGAACACAAATGTTGACAACATCGATCTGTTCGTTCTCCTTCAACATCGTCTCCATATCAGTATAAATCGGAACACCCGAGACGTCGCGCAGCCGCTCCGGGTTCGTGTCGCACACGGCCGCCAGCTCAGCGCCATCCGCCTTTTCAATAGCATCGATATGTTTTTTCGCGATATGCCCCATGCCGACAATAGCAAAACGGATCATGAAGAATAGTACCTCCTCGCGTCCAATACATACTTCCAAAGTGTCAGCCAAACGACCGTCAAAAACAGGCCGAGGACAAGACCGATCGCCGCAAGCTGCCCGGTATACGTGTTCGATTTCCCCACCGTTTCCGACAATACGGCCGGTTTTTCGTAAAAGACAAGATTGCCGCGGATGCGATTGACGCGCTCCATCACTTCGGTCAAATTGTTTTCCGACTCAACCAACAAGTCACTGATGTCATCGAGCTGTTCCGGATTCAAGCGGCCCGACTGGACTTGTTTGCTATAATAATCAACTTTTTGCTGCAATGCGCGCTCACGCTCTTCCAACGCATGCAAGTATTTCGTGGTGACATCAATCCGCTCTTGTGAATGGCGCTCAAGCTCCCGGCTGTATTCGGACACTACATGCTTCAATTCCCGGCTCACCGCTTGTTCATTGTCGCCTTTGACCTTGATTTGTACGTACTGTTCTTCAGGAACGACGATGTCCAAGTTTTTCGCCTCAGGAAACTTCGCTTCTATATTTTTCGGATCCGTTAACTCTTTTACGTCAATGGATCCGGTAAACACGACAGCTTTCCCCGTATACTTCTCCCCCAGCAACAAAAGCCTGCCTGCGATGACGGTCAACACGATCGTCGCAAGCGGAATGAGAAGAAACCACCATTTTCGCTGCCAAAAAAAGCGCAAATATTCGTATAGCACAAACGGTCGTTTTTCTGCCGTCAATCCGGCCACCATCCCTTATCATAAAATAACAAAGTGTTGTGAACAAAACAAACGATCCAACGCCAAAGAAAACGCCATCGCTGTATGCAAGTGACGTTTCCTTTGACAGGTTGGACGATCAAACGAAATGACGGTAAAATTCTGCGATTTTCTCCACGACGTATCGTTGCTGCTCCTCTTTCAGCTCTGGGAACATCGGGAGCGACAGCGCTTCTTTCGCTGCTTTTTCCGCCTCCGGCAACTGCCCTTCCTTATACCCGAGCGAAGCAAACACCGGCTGCAAATGCAACGGCAGCGGATAGTACACCATCGTCGCGATCCCCTGTTCTTTCAAAAACGCCTGCAGCTCGTCACGCTTCGGCACGCGAATCGTGTATTGATGGAACACATGATAGCACCCCTCGACCTCTTTCGGCGTCACGACAAGGTCGCCGACCGCCTCCTGCAGCAGGCGCGTATACGTCGCCGCATGCTGGCGCCGCTGTTCCGTCCAATGATCCAGATGTGGGAATTTAACGCTTAAAATCGCCGCTTGCATCTCATCGAGACGGCTGTTGTAGCCAAGCACATGATGGTAATATTTCGGCTTGCTGCCATGAACGCGGATCACCCTGCATTTTTCCGCCAATTCATCATCGTTCGTAATGATCATGCCGCCATCCCCGTAGGCGCCCAAGTTTTTCGTCGGGAAGAAGCTGTACGTCGCCGCCGTCCCCAGCTCGCCAACGCACTTCCCGTGGTATTTGGCGCCGATGGCTTGGGCGGCGTCCTCAATGACAACCAACCCATGACGTTTGGCAATCGCAGCGATCGCCTCCATATCCGCCATTTGCCCGTATAAATGCACCGGGATGATGGCTTTCGTTTTCTCTGTTACCGCAGCTTCGATTTGTCTAGGGTCGATGTTGAACGTCACTGGATCGATATCGACAAACACCGGTTTGGCGCCAAGCCGCGCGATGGCTCCAGCCGTCGCAAAAAACGTGAACGATGTGGTAATGACTTCGTCCTCTGGCCCGACGCCGGCTGCTTGCAAAGCAATATGTATCGCATCGCTTCCGTTGCCGCAGCCGATTCCGTGTTTCGCCCGGCTGTAGGCGGCAATTTCCGCTTCCATTTTCTTTACATAGTCCCCTAAAATAAAGCGGGAAGAACGCATCACCTCGTCCAATACACGCAAAATCTCCGGCTTCAATTGTTCATACTGTTCGCTCAAATCCAACATAGGCACGTTCATCGCAAGTTCCTCCAAATCCAAAAAATATATCGAATAAACATGTTTAGTTTATCACATTTGTGACAATATATAATGACAGTTTTGTGGCAATCTTGGCCTTGCCGTAAAAAATCAGCGATAGAATTGTATAAACTGCATAAACAACGAAAAAGAAGGGTATAATTTTCCAAAGACGGGCAATTCCTGAAAAAAGCCGTTTGTCCTTTTATATGACACAAACGGCCCCTTTGCTATTTATTTATCGGTCATTTCCGTATACTTTTCGGCTCCCCCGAAGCAACTTGCGAATAAAAGTCATAAACGGCTTGTACTGGTCATTGACCAAGCCGATCAGCTCAGCCAGCAGCTCCCCGAAGACGATCAAGGCAAAAACGATGAGAATGGACTGCCATAACGTCGAGGCGGAGAACAAAATAGCGCTGACCGCAAACATCAAGCCAAACGCATAAATCAACAAGACCGTGTTGCGGTGCGAAAACCCGAGAGCGAGCAACCGATGATGGAGATGCGACTTATCGGGCGCCGAGATCGGCCGCTTGTTCACAATGCGGCGGATAATGGCAAACGTCGTATCGAAAATCGGCACGCCCAAAATGATCACCGGAACGACGAAGCTGAAGAGCGTCACGCTTTTGTAAAGGCCTAGCACCGACAAAACAGAAATGGCATAACCTAAAAACAACGCACCGGTATCCCCCATGAAAATTTTCGCTGGGTGGAAGTTGTAAAACAAGAAAGCGATGACGCTGCCTAGGATGATCAAACAAAGGGTGAAAATGAGCGTTTTGCCCGCCATGCCCGCCATGACGGCAATGGCCGCAATCCCAATGGCGGAAATGCCCGCGGACAATCCATCCAACCCATCGATCAAGTTGATGGCGTTCGTGATCGCCACAATCCAAAATATCGTAATCGGGTAGCTCCACAGTCCCAACTCAAAGGTGCCGACAAACGGGACGGTCAAAAGATCGACCTTGAGTCCCGAAGCGACAACGACGAACGCCGCCAGCAACTGTCCGGCCAGCTTCACCTTGGGAGACAGCTCGTACAAATCGTCAAGCACCCCAACGAGGACAATGATGAGGGCCCCAATTGTTATCCCCGTTACTTGTTCTTTGTACACCCCACCGACAAAATAGCCGACGGCCACACCAACAAAAATAGCCAATCCGCCAAGCCTTGGCATGACTTTTGTGTGCACTTTCCTCCCGTTTGGCCGATCAACCGCGCCCATTTTGATAGCGAGCTTGATCACAAACGGGGTGATGACCAATACCGCAATAAACGAAGCGAAACATGCGAAAAATGCTTCCGTATTCATGTGCAATCACCTTGGCCTTATAAAAAATCGGAGAAACACACATCATCTTTATGTTACCATATACGATGAGTAAATCAATCTTTTTTTACACCACTTTTTGTCCCCAAGGATGGAAAATTTCTTTTCCCCTTCCTTTTGTGAAACTCCGAACACCAACTCGACGAATCATTCCACATTTTACATTTTGCCTCAAAAACGAACGCATTGTGTTATAATTAGGTTTTAGAGCACTTGGTGTGAATCATGCCTGTCTAGGAGAGGAATGGACAATATGTTGACAAAAGTAAAGCAACTATTTGACGAAAGCGCTCGAGAAGTGCAGCGTCTTGCTAAACTGGTGGCGCAAGTCAATGAATGGGAGCCCACCATTTCTTCGCTCAGCGACGAACAACTGCGTCAAAAAACGGTTGCCTTCAAAGAACGGCTCGAAAGCGGCGAGACGCTCGACGACATAAAAACCGAGGCGTTTGCCGTCGTCCGGGAAGCGGCCCGGCGCGTGCTCGGGCTGCGCCATTACGACGTGCAACTGATGGGCGGATTGGCGATGCATGAAGGAAACATCGCCGAAATGCAGACCGGGGAAGGAAAGACGCTGGCAGCCACTTTGCCAAGCTACTTGCACGCCCTCCTTGGGAAAGGCGTCCACATTATTACAGCCAACGAATATTTAGCGCGCCGCGACTGCGAACAAATGGGCCGTGTGTTCCGCTTCCTCGGCTTAACCGTCGGCCTGAATGTGTCGCAAATGACGGCGAGCGAAAAAAAAGAAGCGTATGCGGCTGATATCACGTACGGCACCGGCACCGAGTTCGGCTTTGATTATTTGCGCGACAACATGGTGTACCGCCTCGAAGATAAAGTGCAGCGCCCGCTGTATTACGCCATTATCGATGAAATTGACAGCATTTTAATCGACGAAGCGCGCACCCCGCTCATCATCGCCAACAAATCGGGCATCGGGGCCGAACTGTTCCCGATTATGGCGCGGATCGTCTGCACCTTTCAAGAAGGAAACGACTATGAGCGCTCACTCGAGACAAAGCAAATTTTTCTCACGGAAGAAGGAGCGCAAAAACTTGAACGGGCGTTTGGCATCGACAACCTATACGACTGGGAGCATCACGTGCTGCTTCACCATGCGATGCAATCGCTGCGCGCTTGGTTTATCATGCGGCGGGATGTCGATTACATCGTCAAAAACGGCAAAGTTATGATCGTTGACCCGTTCACCGGTCGGGTGATGGAAGGGCGCTCATTCAGCGATGGTCTGCATCAAGCGATCGAGGCGAAAGAAGGCGTGGACATCACCGAAGAAAACGACATCCAAGCAACGATTACGATCCAAAACTATTTTCGGATGTATGAAAAGCTAGCCGGGATGACGGGCAGCGCTACGCCGTCGAAAGAAGAATTTTGGCAAACGTACCGGCTACGCGTGATCGCAATTCCGACAAACCGTCCATCCCGCCGCACCGACTGGGACGACCTCGTCTACCAGACGCATGAGGCAAAAGTGCGGAAAATTGTTGACGAAGTAAAGAAAATGAATGCCATCGGCCGCCCCGTTCTCATCGGCACGACGTCAGTCGCTCAGTCGGAACGGTTATCAGCGGAGTTTGCCAAAGCAGACATCCCTCACCACCTGCTCAATGCCAAAACGGAGGAGGAAGAGGCGCGCATCATCGCGACCGCCGGGCAGAAAGGGCAAGTGATGATCGCCACCAATATGGCCGGGCGCGGAACGGATATTTTGCTTGGGGAAGGCGTCAAGGAACTGGGCGGGCTGCACATCATCGGCACAGAGCGACATGAAAGCCATCGCATTGATATGCAGCTGCGCGGCCGCGCAGGACGCCAAGGGGATCCGGGGTCTTCCCAGTTTATCATTTCGCTGGAGGATGATTTATTTCGGTTGTACGATCAAGAGGAACTGGAAAAATGGCGAAGCAAAGTCAAGACGGATGACACCGGGCTCATTGTGTCGCCTGACCCGATCAAGTTCGTCCAAAAAGTGCAAACAACGATCGAAAACGCCCATTATTCGGCGCGATTGCATTTATTGAAATTGGACACCGTGATCGACCAACAAAGCAAAGTCATCTACCATATGCGTGATCGCGCCTTGGCGCTGAAACAGGCAGAGGTGCTGTCCGAGCTCCTTCGGCACATCCATCGCTATATCACGCAAACGATCGACCGTTACTGTCCGGAAAACGTCTTTTTTGAAGAGTGGAACATCGAAGGATTGCACAACGAGCTGCGCCTTGCCTTTTTCCGGTTTGCTTATCTGATTGATGATCTGCGCCATAAGCAAAAAGAAGAAATCGCCCGGCTCGTTTGGGACGAATACCAATCGCTTGAAGCAGCACTCACCGATCTTCCGTGCGACGAAGAACAAACCATGCGGCTTAAGCATTTGATGGTTGAAACCATCGATGCCCACTGGATTCGCCACTTAAATCAACTGAATGTATTAAAAGAGGGCATTCATTTGCGCAGCTATGGCCAAGAGGATCCGTACCGCGCCTTTGAAATGGACGCTTATCGCGAATTCGTCGCGCTCCAGCAAGCGATCGACGCCGGCGTCTCCATCGCCGCCATGAACTATTTGAAAAGCCAGTTTGTCATTGATGACGAAGCGGCCGCCGCCGCGAACCAGCCATAACGCGGCGCAGCACGCCGCCCCGTAAAGGAGGGGGTTCGATGATTTTTCGAAAAAAACAACGCACGCAACCGGAGGCCGAGCTGCCGGCACAACATGTCGAACAGCCGGAGGTCGGAACGAAAACAACGCTGTCGTTTCATCCGGACTGGCAGCTGTCTCCAGAAGAAACGTACGTCTATCGCTTTTACCACGAACAGCTGCCGCCGCTTCAGCCAAACCAAATTTCCATTTCGGGCGTCAAGCTGGTCGAATACAATGATGGATTTGTCGCTGTCGCCATGTTGCGCAATACGCTGCCGAAACCGGTCCGCTTTGAACGAATTCGCCTGTTGCTGCTTGGCGAGGATGGCACAGCGATCGCCCGCAAAGAGTTTGATATGAGCGCTTTCGGCGAACTGCCGCCGATGACAGCCCGTCCGTGGCGGTTCTTGTTCGCCGCCGAGGACAAGCTCGTCGACCAGTTGCCTAAAGGCGGATGGAAGGTCGCCTTTGAACTGCCCCCACAGCACCGGCTCGAGCTGGAGGAAAGCTGGGAGCAGTCGCTGTCGGTCGAACAGCGCCAACAGCTGCAAGCCCTTGTCGACTCGGTTCCGCCTCCTGCTCGCGGGGAAGTGAACTTCATGGGCATTGAAGCGAAACAGCTGCCTTCCGGCGAGCTAGCCGTCACGCTGCTCATTCGCAACGGCAGCGACCAGCAGATCCGTTTTGAACAAATCCCGCTTGAAGTGCGGGATCATGCTGGCGACATCGTCGCTCGCGGATTGTTTGCCTGCCATCTGGAAGTGAAAGCCCACACCAGCAAACCATGGACGTTCCTCTTCCCGCCGGAATTGCTGCGCAAAGCAGAACCGGATTGGACGTCTTGGAAGGTGGCGATCCCATCCCCCCCAGCACAGAGCGAAAGGCAAGAAACGCAATCAAGCGAGGAGTAACCGGCAAAAAGCTGGCCCCCATGGTCGCCAAACGACCGATGGAGGCCAGCTTTCTTTGCACCGTTCCATTCAAAACGGCCGCGCTCCCGTTGTCCGCTGAGCCTTAGACGTAACAGCCGAACGTTGCATCATCAAGAACGACGGCTATCCAACCCATCTCGACGGGAGGGCCTTATTTCGTAGTTTGAATCTCCATGTAAGCACCTTTTTTCATTACCACGCCGTCTTTGCTTTTCAACACCGGCGGAATGACCAATAAATAGCTCTGCCCTTTGGCCAACCTCGCTCCCGGTTTGATCACCAACTCCGTCCCCCGACGGATTTGCGCCGTCACCGCTGCTTCCTGTCCGCCTAATTGATACAATTTCACCCCGCTTACCCCGGTATTGGCGAGCGGACGAGAGAAGCGGACGACAAACGTCTTATCGACCGGCGCATTGCGCAGCTTGCCGAGCGACTGATACCCTTTCAGCTGACCAATCAGCAAATCGCGGTGAGCGGCGTACAGCTCTTTCCCAACGACCGTCGGCACATCCGGCTTCACCCCAACATGGTGAATCGGCGTCCCTTTTGGCGAGAAAAAGTGGGCGACGGTCAACTTCAACACACTGCCGTCCGACAGCTCAAACATTTCTTGCATCGATCCTTTGCCAAACGTCCGCTGTCCGTACAAAACAGCCGCCTTTTGCTCCTTCACCGCCGCCGCCAACATTTCCGACGCGCTCGCGCTCGACGCATTGACAAGCAACCGGATCGGCCCCGTCATTTGCACCGGCTGTTTGACAGCAGCATACACTTCCGGGCGATTCGAACGGTCGCGCAACTGAAACGCTTGCTTCACATTTGGGAAAAAGCCGGCGATTTGCTGCGCTGTTCCGACATATCCTCCCGGATTGTTCTGAAGGTCCAAAATCCACCCTTTCACCCCGCTTAAGGAGCGGATGGCGTGTTCGATTTCACTGGGCGCTGTCTCGTCAAAACTATGTAGCTGAATATAGCCGATATTCCCTGCCAGCCGTTTGAACTCAACGTTCGGCCAGTCGATTTTTTCCCGTTTGATGGTGACACTGAAAGTTTCCTCAGTCGACGGCCGCCAAACGGTTACGGCCACCGTCGTCCCTTCTTCCCCTGCGATCAAGCTCAATACTTTTTCCGTGGTCTCATTTGTTACCGGCTGACCATCAACTGTCCGAATGACATCGCCCGGCTGCAGTCCGGCGCGGGCGGCTGGTCCATTGTCCAAGACAGACAGGATGTGAACGCCGTCCTCATCTTCCTCAATCATCACACCGATGCCAACAGACTCCATGTCAATCCACTTCAAAAATTCCTCGTATTCTTGTTTTGTCATATAAGAAGAATACGGGTCAAGCTGTTTGACAATCTCTTGCGGAGTGCTGGCTTTCAGCACTCGATCGCCTACGGGTTCAACATAATACTGACGAACCAACTCCCGCACTTCTTCGAGCACTTTCGTTGACGCCGGCGCCGCCTCCGCCGGTGGGCTCCAAGCCAAAAATGGAGCCGCAAACAACAGAAGAGCCGCCACCCATCGTTGCATCACCGTCATATTCGTCTCTCCTCTCCCGAGATGCGCCCGTTTACTCGATATCGACATCTAAGACAACCGGCGCTTTAAAATCATCGATATACACCGCCAGCTGCTTGCGCGTCGCCACATCCACCACGTTTGGCAGCCATCGGTCGCAAAGCGACAACAGCCGCTCCGCCCGCGCGATATCCCCTTCATCATACGCATCAAGCAGCTTGTCCATGGCTTTCATAATATTGATGGGATCATACGCGCGCTGCTGAACAGCCAAAGCCGGGCGTTGAAACCATCCTTCCATCTTTTCGCGCAGCGCCGCTCCCGGAACACCGCCGATGAGAATCGCCGTTTTGCGAATTTGGTATTGCAACAGGGTATAGGAATCATACACGACATCCACATCCCCCGTCCGCAGCGCCCGGTCGACGTTGGCCGTCAAGGCGCGCAATCGCTCCCCGCTTTCGACAGCGCTGATATAGGCAGAAGCCTTTTTGATTGTCTGTTCTCCGGCAGCGATCCGTTTTTCCAACTGCGCCCTTGCCGTTTGCGGACGCACGCGCGCCACTTCTGTTTTTGCCGCCTGAAAATCGCTTTTGACTTGATTGAAGAGACGGTACGGCTTGGACCATTGATTGGCTTTCATCACCCGCTCAAGTTGGGCGGCATGCTGCTCAAGCCGCTCCACATTCGGGAACGGAGCCGCTTCCGTCTGAACGGCCAACAGTGAAAAAGACAGCCAAAACACCGCCAGCCATCCGATGATGAAAAATGCTTTTCTCCGTTTTCTCCTCACGCTTTCACCTGCTATCTACCAAAATATAAAACATGTATTTCAATTTTACTGGAAAAGAAGCAAAATGAAAATAGGCCCTGAAAAAAAATTCATCGTAACCCCTTCCAAGCAAAAATAAGGCTGACTCTTCAGTCGCCTTTCCATTGACTGTCAGAGTCAGCCTAGATCAACAAAAGTGCGGCCAGTTCGTTTGCTGCTGATCTCCTTCGATTTTGCTTAGCGTCCGGTAGCGAAACGGAATGATGGCCTGCTCTGGCTTTCCCAGAAACTCTTTCGCCCATTCGAATGGAATCAAATCGAACTGCTCCTTGTTTTCGGCGATGAAATAGACACCAACAACTCTCCCTTGTTGATGGAGATCAATCGTTAAAAAAGCCGGATAATACGTGCCGTCTTGCGCTTGTAACACGGCTTTGGCTGTCACCCGTCCGCCTTCTTCCTCTTCCACATCCGGATTGGCGATTCTCTCCAACACCTTGATCGCCCATCCTTGTTTTTTATATCCTCCGACCAGCTTTGGCGGGTTTTGCCGCAACTGCTCCAACAACGTTTGTTCGTCCATCGTCAAGCTTTTGCCTCCCTTGCGGTTTGCCTATCCACATATATACAATACTTTTCAGAGAAATGCAAATGCCCCGCAGAACAGCGTGCAAGGGGTCTCGATTCATGATGATGCGATTGGAAGTTTTTTGTTTGCATAATATATATACATGCTCATTGAAAAATGAACATTTGGCTTCTCCTGCAACAAGCTTCCTCTCCCATGGCTCAGCTTGCAGGTTGAGCCACAGGATCTTTGGAGGAAATGTGCAGCGCTTAGGGTGTGCAGGATAACAGAGAGGTGAACTCTTCATGTTGCATGTATAATACATGAGCTAGCGAACGAACCGCGCCGCTCCCAGACTCATAAAGCAGACGGTGGTTCGGTCTTCCGCCACACCTTGGTGTGGCGAAGCAAGCCACAGACTTGCTTCGCCAGCCAAATATCGACAACCTCCATCAAAGATCGGTTTCTCGTCTTCATCGCGTCCTAAGAGGCTGGTGATTGAATCGTGTATAACGCTTTACAATGTTATTTCTCATTTAGAAAAACCTTGTTACATCGGTCCTGCTTTTCGCCCATTCTCCCATTGATGAAAGGAATCAGCGGTTTTTCCCCGTCCTCCTAAAAATACACGAATTCGGAAATGCGCAAAATTATACAGGGACCGTTTCTTTTATTGGTGACGAATTTTCCTTCATGAAATTCTGTCTATATAGCAATTCTTACGAGCGCCCAACATCCCTTATTCGTTCGCCGTCTTTCCAGACTGCGCATCAACGGAAAATGGCGCGAAGACCGTCGATGTAAATCACCCCGGCGTTTTTCCGCCCTGCGTCTGTTTCCATATAACGCACCGGCGTCTCCAACATGAGCGGAAGCACAACATCGCTAGGCACGGCGGCCTGCACGTATTTCCACCCCACCCAATCAACATGACGGGTAAAATCGATCCAAAAGCGCCGTCCTCTTCCGTCCCGGAGCTGGGCGCGCAGCCAATGGCCGCTTCCGTCTCCATACACCCACATACCAATCGCTTGCGGCCGTTTCGAAATCCAAATCGCTTCCTCCCGACTAGCATAGACGCCGGATGTTCCCAGCATCCCGCGGAAATCGTATGAAATTTTCAACGCCTTCGTTCCGTCTTTCGCCTTCTCCATCGTCCGCTCAACCGCCGCCCCTACAGCGTTAACGCCTGCTGCCTTCCACTTCGACTCCGTTTCAAAATCGTCAAGCACTTCTTCGCTGTCCCCGTTCTCCTGCGTCTCTTTGTACACCACAAGAAGCGCATTGGCCACCGGCCGCGGGAACCCATCAGATGGTTTGTTTTCGACCTTGAGCTGCCCGTTTGGCTGACGGACGACCAATGTCGACGATCCACCGCCATCCAGCGTCATCGCATCGACTGCGCCAAGCTCACCCATCAACTTGGCCATCTCGTTCAACGTCATGCCTTGACTATGAGCAGGCTGACGACCATCGACAACAACGAGCATGACATTTCCATCCCGATCAATGCCGACAGCGGTGCGAGGATGAGCACCGGCGATCGCAAACGACTGCACTTGCCCTCCTGCCACCAATCGATATCGACCGCCAAGCGCTTCTTTCACCCCGCTCCATTGGGGTTGGTCATACTGAAGGGAAATTTGCACCGTATCCCCCGCTTTCGCTTGCCGCAAATAGTCGCTCGCCCGTCCGTGGCCCGACAACACCAATTCCCCCGGCTGAAGCGGCTCATCTCCTTGACTCACAGCCACCTTCTTCACCGTTGCAGTGACCGTTCCATTCCCGTTCAACACCCCTTGGACGTTCGTCAACACGACTTCCGTCCCAAGAGCGTTCGTTTTCGTGGAGGCAGCGAAATACGGGGTATACAAAATCAACTGATGAGCACGCCGCGGTTTATTGATGCCGTCAATGGGATAAGGGCTTCCTTGTCCCATTTGAACTCGAATCTGGACATCCGGATTGCCGATCATCGGCTTCCCATCAGCGCCGATGCCAAAAATCGTCCGTTCCGCCGCCGGCGTCGTATTCGTCATCACGATTTCCCCACGGTGCACCATCAAATCGGTCGGTGACCCGTCCTCTTTGAAATAATCCCCATTCACTGCCGCTAACACGATTCCGTCGCGGCCATCATAGCGCTTGGCCTGCTGAAGCACCGGTTCAATGCCAAGCACTTGATCATTGGACAGCGCCGTCTCGATGGCCAACTTCTCATTCGCCGCATCGATGTCAAGCTTGTATACGTGTTGCTTGCCGCGCACGCCGACAATCTCCATTTCTTCCTTTTCTACCCCTGGCGCCACGCGCGCCAACGCTTCCTTCACCACTGTGCCCACAGCCAACTGTTTCGCTCCGTACCGTCCCGGATTGACAAGTTTAAGCTTCTCCCTCGACGGCGTTTTATACAAGACATGCCCTTTGATATTGGTGACGTAATATCCACCGCCAACCCCGTATTGGCCGCCAAGCGCTTCATCGTACGAATACACCCGGTACTGTTCTCCAGGCTCTAGCACGCGAACAAACGTCATTGTCCCATTTTCCCGTTTCCATAGATTAATCGGTTTCACGATCTCTAATTTTCCAATTTGCCCCGGCACAAGGCGCATGCCTTCCCAGTAGACGATGTTCGCCCCAGCATCCGCTTCTGTCGCTTGCAGCGCCGTCCATGCCGCCAACACCGCCCCGATCCCGATGCGGATAATGCTCTTCGCTGTTCCCACTGTTCCTCTTTTCCTCTCTTTCTATCATTTTGTTGCAATCGATTCTATTATACGACAAACTTCTACAAAAAGGAGGATTATTTTCCATTTGTTTTAAAAAACGTCCGGCAGCGCCGGAACGGCCCCTAAGAGATGGAAAACCGCGCCATTACGGAGCGTAAAATTCTTGAGAATAGTAGGGTTGATGGAATGAAGTGAACGCCACCCCGACGCCGAGGCGGGTAAAGTTCGGATATAAAAGATTTTGCCGATGTCCGAGCGAGTGCATCCACGCTTCATGGACAAAAATCGCATCGTACTGGCCGTAGGCAATGTTTTCCCCTGCGACATGATAAACGATACCGTGGCGCTTTAAACGATCATACGGCGACAATCCTTGCAAATTTGTATGAGAAAAGTAGCGGTGAACGGCCATATCTTCGCTATGCTCACGAGCAGCCGCCGCCGCTTTCGCATCCCACACGAGCGCCGGAAGCCCGTGCAAGCGGCGCGCGGCATTCGCCAAATCAAAAATTTGATATTCATAGGCCGCACGCAGTTCTTCTGTCGTCGTTCCATAAAACCCGGGCTTTTCATCCTCGAGCGCCCGATTGACGACAAGCACGCCATCCACCCGGTTGTTGTTGTACCGGTCATAAAAGAAGGTAAGGTAGCGACCGTTGACAAGATACGTGTCGTATTCCTCGCTTTGAATGTTGTAGTAAACATTCTCTTTTTGGATAAAAGAGAGCGGGCGACCATAACGGACTTTCACCGCTGTTTTCGCAGTGCCGATCCCCACTCCGTTTTTCGTTTGTACAATCGGCTGATTCGTGTACATCGCCGCCACCCGATCACGTTCATAGCTCACCATCAAAAAGTTTTTGTACCCCCCCTGATCATACGCCTCTCAATATAGGCCGTAGGCGTTTTTCGTCTTCCGCTTCGCCTTGCCGTACATCGCTTCGACCTTGGCGCGCGAGTCGCCGATCGCCACCCCATTCATCGCGACATCGGCCATGCTTGTTTTCGCCTGCTGCACGCATAAAGCAGCGACCAACTTCTCTTTTGCCGGCGTTTCATAGCGGACGCGGGCATCGTTCTTAATCGCATATCCTTGGCCGACATCGAAATAGCCGTTGCCCAACGCGTACACCCGATACACCGCTCCGCTTGGCAGCGTCTCTACCGCTTTGGTCGACAACCATAGTTCTGTCGGCGCCGCCACCGTCACCCGGCCGATTTGTCCAGGCTTCAGTTCAGCACCGGCCCACCGCACTTTCTCCGTGCCAACACGTTCTTCGCATCCCCCGGCCTTGACCATGGATGTACTCGGCACCCAAAGCCATCCGACTGCCGCCAACAGTATTCCAATTGTCAGTGTCTGCCCCCATTTCCTCAACTCCGTCCGCTCCTTCCTTCTCTTTTTCTTTCATCATAGACATCTTTCCGTCAAAAGAAAAGAGAAAAAAGAATGATTTCGAAGAAAAAGAGGGGGCTTTGGTGGCGCAAAGGTCAACATTTCGTCAAACAAGCTTCTCATCGGACTTGGCTAAGGGAAAAAGATAGGTTAAAATAAATCATCATTTATTCTTCCATTTTCATGAGAGAGGAGCACATTTTATGAACATTACGAAAAAATTTCTAGCCGTCTCAGCGCTAAGCGCTGGAATCCTTCTGTCACCGTTTCATGCCCACGATGCGCAAGCAAAAGTTTGGTGGAATGGCATGGAATTAGTACAGGGACAAATCGGCAAATTAACCATTGTAAAAGATACAGAGCTTTATAAGTTGCAAGGCGAGAAGAAAGTCTACGTCAAAACGTTAAAAGCCGGCGGAACCTACCGCATTTACACGTTTAAACCGGGCATGTTAGGTTTAGGAGGCGGATATTATGTCGATCGCGATGCTCGACGAGTAAAATACGAAACTCCGTCCAAAGCAAAACTCAATCAAGTCAAAATAGAACAGCTGTTCCGTGGAGTAAAACTGGGCATGCCCACTTCTCAAGTCAAGAAGTTGGAAACAGCGAAATTTCTACAGCGTGAAAAAGCAGATGGGACCGATACTTGGGTCTACTCTACTTCCCTCTTCGGGTATTCTACATTGCTGGTATATGGATTTGAAAATGAAAAACTCGCTTTCTACGGCTATTCATTTGATGCTGGGCAGAAGCTTGGGAAAGATCAGCTTACAGCGATTTACAATCATCTGAAACAACAGCTTATCACACTGTTCGGAAAACAATATGAACAGTCGGATTCTGATCAAGGCTATCCGCCTCGACTCGCATTTCACAAAAACGGCCTTGTGATTGCTCTTTCCTATGATGCGGACGGGTTGACGATTACGATCACGGGTGAACAATAACGTGCAAAAAGCGAGGCTGCCCTTTGATTTGGACTGCCTCGCTTTCTGTTTTTACTCCCCATTCACCAATTTCAACTCATATTTATAAATATTTGGATAATATACAAAAATAAGGGTCATCACCGCAACATGTACTTGACAGACGGTTCGCTTCTCTGAACAAGTGTATGCAAAACATGATTGGTTTCCTGTTCTTTCTTGGTTGCATAAGTAAGGTATGTGATGAAAAAAATCAAGTACAACTTTTGGTGAAGAGCCAAAAATAACGCAAATATTCGCATAAAAATAATCTTTTATGAAAAAATTTACTTATTTTATTCGGTCAAATCGGGCTTATTTCGAATTTTTATTCAGGGTGCGAAATGTGAGTTCAACTTCTCCTTTGACGGCGTTTCGTAGCGGATGTGCGTATCGATGTCGGTCACGTAATACCCGCCGCCGACCGCGTACTGTCTTACTCCCATTTAAGAGTCCGGCTATTCCACATTTTCCAATATTCATTTTCTTTTAAAATTGAGTCATATACAGGAAAAAGAAAATCTCGAATTTTCTCCATGACGAAGGGAAACTGTAGATCTTCTTTTATACCCGTTCTTTGCAAAAATGCCTTCCACTGTTTGTTTCGGCTCTCATCTTCTACAAAAGAAGACGAAAACACAGGATGTTCTTTTTCTAAATTCGTTCGACGTCTTTGAAAGGTTTCGAATATCGCTTCCCATAAAACACGTCCATCAAAGTTCTCGGTTGATAAAAGCGTGAAAACATCATAAAAATCCTTCATTCTACTGTTGACGACAGATAGTGAGATCATTGCTTCAAACTTTTCAGCTATTACTGAATAAGTTGAGTAGACTCGAATTTCCGGGGGCTTCATATTTAATAAAGTAGGATACTGCATCTCTTGTGGTTTTGGGATCACGACATCACCAAATCCAATATCCAGTTGCAATTGCTTTTTTATTTTGCCAAGTGCTGCCGGAATTTTAATACGAATCCCTTCATAATCAGCACCCTCTTTAATTCGTTCAGCCGTAATGCCCTTTACATCAAATTCGACTCCATCTTCTTCAGCAGTTAACGTACAAATGGACTCAAACGCAGTTTTGATATATTGAATATCATTCGAAATTTGTCTGGCTAAAAAGTCAATATCTTTGGTTGGCCTAGATTTAAATTGTGTTAAGGAAAATAATAAAGAGACCGCCTTTTAGAACAAATTTATCCCGATAATTAGAAATAGAGAGTCGATATAGCAACCTCTCTTGAAAATACAACAATAAAATGAAATCAAAGGTTTTTCCGCTTTGTTTAGCAATATTCTTTAGCCTTTCTCCAACTGAAGCAGGTATATTTTTAACATTTCCCATTATAAAAGCACCTCTAAGTATTTCAACAAAACCGTCTTGATGCGCATTTTCTCAGCACATTCCACCAGTTTATTGATGTTTTTTTCAGGACTTTGTAAATAATTTCGCAAACCTTCTTTCATTAAATCGATTCCTATTTTTTCTCTGTATCGAATAATGTCGCAAATCGTTTTTTCGCGATGATAAATGCTTATTTTATGGCCGCCTATTTCCACTTCTTCAATTCCATATTCAAACTGTTTTTTTGAAAAATAGAAAATTTTAATTGGCGGATAATCGGGCAAACTCGGTTTCCTTGATTTTCTTTCAATAGCAATTTGGTACTCCCACGGGTTATAAGTTGTTAACTCATAAAAAGACAACGCCGACAAAAGACAAAGAACACCATTCGGGATCACTTTTGATACTTCAACCACTTCTTCATTTTGATCATTTTCAAATGCAGCATAACGATACAGCCCACGTTTGATCCTGATGATTTCTCCATTTTGCTCGAACTTTCGAATATAATATTTGCTCACTCCTTCTCTGATTAAGTCTTCTGTCTTCGCAAATCCTTTTTGACGCACAAAAATATCTTTTATTATTTTACTTACTTCTTTATTCATTAATTATCACCACTCTTTTCACCTAAACGTCGGCATTTATCATTTGTTGCCAACGTTTAATATACTTATTCTCGATTACTCACCATATCCCTCTTTTTTTCACCTTAATGCATCCACTTATTATTATATGCCGACAATAAGTAAAATTCTTACCGTTATTTGCGAGGCTGCCCTATCATTCGGACAGCCCCGCTTTCTTGCTTACTCCCCATTCACCAACTTCAACTTCTCCTTTGACGGCGTTTCGTAGCGGATGTGCGTGTCGATGTCGGTCACGTAATACCCGCCGCCGACCGCGTACTGTCCTCCGAAGCGCGCGTCATACCCGTAGACGCGGTATACTTCCCCAGGCTGTAAGATGCGGACGAACACAAGGCGCCCATCCTTCGTCCGTTTCCATAGATTGATCGGCTTTTGCACCGTCAAGCGGCCGATTTGCCCTTTTTTCAGCTCCACGCCGTCCCAGTAGACTTTTTTCACGTGCCCCCGAGGAGGGGTTGGCTTTTCCGGCTGCTTTGGCGGATTGGGCTTTTCTTCCTTCCAAAGCGGCAAGGCAAACTCATATTGGGCAAATCCGCTTGGCAAGTTGGCGACATAGCGGATGCTGCCGTCTGGCGGCAAGTATTTTTGCGCTTCCGGCGACGATTCAAAAGAAACGGTCACCGGTTGTTTCCCTTTCACCGGCGCAAAGGTCCAGTTGCCATCCGCCAACGGGTTGATCGTTCCGTTTTCCCGAATGTAATCGATGATGACTTGCCGGTTTTCATCCGGCGCGGCCAAAATCGTGTTTTTCCCGCCCGGATTGATGATCCGGTTCGTCGTCGCCCGGTAGTTGTTCGTCGCAACGATAAACTCCATGTTCGGCGTCACCGGCTTGCCTTGGAATCGCAAATTTTTAATGCGGTTCGCGTTCGGGTTGATCACATTTTGGTTTTTGTCGTATTTCGCCGGCTCGGTGATATCGATCTCGTACGTCACGCCATCAATAATGTCGAAGTTGTACGTCGGAAAGTCGTTGTTCACAAGCGGCTGAACGTCTGTCTTGTTCGGGTCGATTTGGTTGAATTGCCCTGCCGACCACTCAAGCCATTCTTTCAACTCGGCTCCCGTAATTTTGAGCGCATACACGGTAGAGTCAGTCAAGACTTTGTGGAGAACATTTTTTCGGTCTACTACGGGCGTTGTCAATCACCCGTTGGTAGACCATTTTTAGGAATTGATATCGTAAGCGCTTTCGGACTCTCATCCCTCATCTAGAGATGGGTTTTTTCTATCCATTTTTTTACACCCATCCACCATCCCGG